>NZ_JBHXFJ010000023.1:0-110284 GCF_042722465.1 Streptomyces sp. NPDC127098 | reverse complement strand
CGCGCCCGCGCCGGCCTCGGGCTGGTGGTTAGGGGGGGGGGGCCTACCCGGGACCCTGGGGGCCGCCCCCGCCCTCGTGGTGGGTGCCGAGGTCAGCCCTCGGCTCCGGTGTCCTCGCGGGCCCCCTCGGCGCCCTCGTCGATCGGCTGCAGCGCGTCGGCCCGCACCTGCGCGGTGTACTGGGCCACCTCCTCCAGCGGCGCCTCGACGGTGGCGCCGGTCGCGTTCTGCCGCTGCACGGCGGCGATGCCGACGGTGCTGTCGTCGGCCCACACGCACAGCGGGATCTGGATCGTCTGCTCGGTGTTCGGCTCCACGCCCGAGCCCTGCTGGCACTTCATCACGGCGCCGTCGAGCCCCTCGGGGCTCATCTCCTGCGGCTCGCCGATCAGCGTGAGCTCGGCGCCGCCCTGGTCGGCGACGCCCTCGGACGCGCCGTAGGCGAGCAGCGCGTCGACGGCGGCCTCCGGGTCCTCGACCGCGCCCCACATGCCGACGACCAGCATGCTGTTGATCACCCGGTCGCCCAGCTCGGACAGGTCCTGCATGCCGGCGAGCTCCTCGGGCGTGACGCCGCCCAGGTAGGTGCCGGTGGTGCCCTCGGCCTCCGCCATGCCGGCGGCCGCCAGCTCCTCCTCGGAGATGTCCTGAGTGCTCGACGCGGGGGCGGCCAGCGTGAAGTCGCCGGTGGTCTCGGGCAGGGCGAGCTGGTAGCGCGTGCCGTCCCCGCCGGCGCCGTCCTCCTCGTCGTCACCGCCGACCAGCAGGAAGGTGCCGCCGCCGATGACCGCGAGCGCCACGACGACGGCCGCCGCGATCAGCCCGGTCCGGTTCTTGCGGCCGCCCCCACCTTGCGAGGGGGCGCCGTAGGGCGGCGCCTGGCCGTAGTCGGGCTGTCCCGGCTGGCCGGGCTGGGGGTAGGCGCCGGGCTGCGGGGGCGGCTGCTGCCCGTAGCCGCCAGGTGCCTGCGGCGGCTGGCCGTACCCTCCCGGCTGCTGCGGCTGCTGCCCGTAGCCACCCGGCTGCTGCTGCCCGTAGGGGTTCGGCGGCTGTGGTTGCGCGTAGCCGCCACCGGGCGGCGGGGGCGGCCCCGGTTGTTGCCCATAGCCGCCGCCGGGCGGCCCCGGCTGCGGCTGACCGTAGGGACCTGGCTGCCCGTAGGGGCCCGGCTCGTTGTGACTCATCTGCTTCCCCTTATGCGAGGCTGCTCAGGACTGCCTCCGCACATACTCTCGGACGCGACGCGGTTCTGTACATCTGACCCCGGGCCGCTCCCGGGCCCTCGGGAACTGATTCGAACTCGGCCCGCGGGGCCTCGTAGACTTCAGCCGTGACCGAGAACACCCAGCCTCCCGCGACCGGGCGACACGCCGCCCCAGCCGATCTGCCGACGCAGTACACGCCGGCCGACGTAGAGGGGAAGCTGTACGAGCGCTGGGTAGAGCGGGGCTACTTCACGGCGGACGCCAAGAGCGCCAAGGAGCCGTACACCATCGTCATCCCCCCGCCCAACGTCACCGGCAGCCTGCACCTGGGCCACGCCTTCGAGCACACCCTGATCGACGCCCTCACCCGCCGCAAGCGGATGCAGGGCTACGAGACGCTGTGGCAGCCGGGCATGGACCACGCCGGCATCGCCACGCAGAACGTGGTGGAGCGCGAGCTGGCCAAGGAGGGCAAGTCCCGCCACGACCTGGGCCGGGAGGCGTTCGTCGAGCGCGTCTGGCAGTGGAAGGCCGAGTCGGGCGGCCAGATCTCCGGGCAGATGCGGCGCCTCGGGGACGGCGTCGACTGGTCCCGTGAGCGGTTCACCATGGACGAGGGCCTGTCCCGCGCCGTCGGCACCATCTTCAAGCGGCTCTACGAGGACGGCCTGATCTACCGGGCCGAGCGCATCATCAACTGGTGCCCGCGCTGCCTGACCGCGCTCTCCGACATCGAGGTCGAGTACCAGGACGACGACGGCGAGCTGGTCTCCATCCGCTACGGGGAGGGCGAGGACTCGCTGGTCGTCGCCACCACGCGGGCCGAGACGATGCTCGGCGACACCGCCGTCGCCGTCCACCCGGACGACGAGCGGTACGCCCACCTCGTCGGCCGCACCGTCAGGTTGCCGCTGACGGACCGTGAGATCCCGGTCGTCGCCGACACGCACGTCGACCCCGAGTTCGGCACCGGCGCCGTCAAGGTCACGCCGGCCCACGACCCCAACGACTTCGAGATCGGCCGCCGCCACGGGCTGCCCCAGCTGACCGTGATGGACG
Organism: Streptomyces sp. NPDC127098; assembly: GCF_042722465.1. Classification (NCBI taxonomy): domain Bacteria; kingdom Bacillati; phylum Actinomycetota; class Actinomycetes; order Kitasatosporales; family Streptomycetaceae; genus Streptomyces; species Streptomyces sp. NPDC127098. The sequence continues at coordinate 108,020 of NZ_JBHXFJ010000023.1, read as the reverse complement.
AGCGAGGCAACATCACCGTCCACGGCCCCTTCCAGGGCCTCGACCGGTTCGAGGCGCGCTCGGCGGTCGTCGCCGCGCTGCGCGCCGAGGGCCGGATCGTCGCTGAGAAGCGGCCCTACACGCACGCCGTCGGCCACTGCTCGCGCTGCAAGACCACCGTCGAGCCGCGCGTCTCCCTCCAGTGGTGGGTCAAGGTCGCCCCGCTGGCCAAGGCCGCGGGGGACGCGGTCCGCGACGGCCGGGTCACCATCCACCCCAAGGAGATGTCCTCCCGCTACTTCGAGTGGGTCGACAACCTGCACGACTGGTGCATCTCCCGCCAGCTGTGGTGGGGGCACCGGATCCCCGTCTGGTACGGCCCCGACGGCGAGGTCGTCTGCGTCGGCCCCGACGAGGAGCCGCCGAGCGGCGAGGGCTGGCACCAGGACACCGACGTCCTCGACACCTGGTTCTCCTCCGGGCTCTGGCCGTTCTCCACGCTCGGCTGGCCCGAGCGCACCGAGAGCGTCGAGAAGTTCTACCCCAACTCCGTCCTGGTCACCGGCTACGACATTCTCTTCTTCTGGGTCGCCAGGATGATGATGTTCGGCCTCTACGCGATGGACGGCGTCCCGCCGTTCCGCACCATCGCCCTGCACGGCATGGTCCGCGACCAGTTCGGCAAGAAGATGTCCAAGTCCTTCGGCAACGCGGTCAACCCGCTGGACTGGATGGACGCCTACGGCTCGGACGCGGTCCGCTTCACCCTGGCCCGCGGCGCCAACCCGGGCGTCGACGTGCCGATCGGCGAGGACTGGGTCCAGGCCTCCCGCAACTTCGCCAACAAGATCTGGAACGCGACCCGCTTCGCGCTGCTCAACGGCGCCACCGTCGAGGGCCCGCTGCCGGCGCCCGAGGAGCTGTCCGCCACCGACCGCTGGATCCTCTCCCGGCTGAACTCGGTCGTCGCCGAGACCGACGCGCACTACGACGACTACCAGTTCGCCAAGCTCAGCGACGCGCTCTTCCACTTCGCCTGGGACGAGGTCTTCGACTGGTACGTCGAGCTCTCCAAGACGACGTTCGCCGCCGGCGGCCGCCCCGCCGAGGTCTCCCGCCGGGTCCTCGGCGAGGTCCTCGACGTCACGCTGCGCCTGCTGCACCCGGTGATCCCGTTCGTCACCGAGGAGCTGTGGACGACGCTGACCGGCGGCGAGTCCGTCGTCGTCGCCGACTGGCCGGCCGACTCAGGATTCCGCGACCAGGACGCCGAGCGGGAGATCGAGGCCGTCCAGCGGCTCGTCACCGAGGTCCGCAGGTTCCGCGCCGACCAGGGCCTCCAGCCCGGGCAGCGGGTGCCGGCCAGCCTCGACCTGGCCGACAGCGGGCTCGCCGCGCACGAGGAGGCGGTGCGGTCGCTGCTCCGCCTCCAGCCGGCCGGCGACGGCTTCACCGCCACCGCCACCCTGCCGGTCGCCGGGGTCACGGTCGCGCTCGACCTGTCGGGCGCGATCGACGTGGCCGCGGAGCGCAAGCGGCTCACCAAGGACCTGGCCGCCGCCGAGAAGGAGCTCGCCGGCACCAACGCCAAGCTCGGCAACGAGGCCTTCCTGGCCAAGGCGCCCGACCACGTGGTCGACAAGATCCGCACCCGGCGCGCCACCGCGGAGGCCGACATCGCCCGGATCACCGCCCAGCTCGCCAGGCTCCCCTAGGCCCTGTCCGGCCAGCCTTGCCGGGGCCGCGACGCCAGCTACGGCACCTCGCTGCGTTGTCGCATCGCGCGAATACGGCCAAGTATGAGCTGCGATACTCCGCCTTGCGATGCACCGCATCTGGGGGTACCTCCCAGGCCGCCAGGCCTGGGGGAGCCAAGGCCTGATCCGGCAAGGCCGACCGGACAGGGCCTTGGGACGGTGCCGTCAGTGGCGCTTCGTAGACTGGGGGCGTGAGCGACGACCAGTACGACGAGTTCGAGGAGATCGTGGGCGCGGAGAGCGACCGCGACCCCGATCTCGCCGTGATCGAGGCCGGCAGCCGCACCCTGCGCGCCCAGTCGGGAGCACCGCGCGGGGGCGAGCTGCCGGGCCGCCCGGCCGACCCCGAGCTCGACCGCGCGCTGCGCGAGGTGGAGGCGGAGCTGGCGAAGCGGTGGCCGGAGACCAAGCTCGAGCCGTCGCTGAGTCGCATCCGCCCCCTGATGGACGTGCTGGGTGAGCCGCAGCGCAGCTATCCGGCCATCCACATCACCGGCACCAACGGCAAGACCACCACGGGCCGGATGATCGAGGCGCTGCTCGGCGCCTTCGAGCTGCGCACCGGCCGGTTCAGCAGCCCGCACGTCCAGTCGATCACGGAGCGGATCAGCCTGGACGGCGAGCCGATCGCGGCCGAGCGGTTCGTCGCCACCTACGAGGACGTCAAGCCGTATGTCGAGCTGGTGGACGCCCAGCAGCCCTACCGTCTCTCGTTCTTCGAGGTGCTGACGGGCATGGCCTACGCGGCCTTCGCCGACGCCCCGGTGGACGTGGCGGTGGTCGAGGTCGGCATGGGCGGCACGTGGGACTCGACCAACGTCATCGACGGGCAGGTCGCCGTGCTCACCCCGATCGCGCTCGACCACACCGAGAAGCTCGGCACCACGCCGGAGGCCATCGCGGTCGAGAAGTCGGGGATCATCAAGCCCGGCGCCCGGGTGGTGCTGGCCCAGCAGCCCAGCATCGAGGCGGCCGGCGTGGTGCTGCGGCGGGCCGTCGAGGTGGACGCCACGGTCGCCAGGGAGGGCATGGAGTTCGGTGTCCTCTCCCGCGAGGTCGCGGTCGGCGGCCAGTTGCTGACGCTGCGCGGCCTCGGCGGCGAGTACCCCGAGGTCTTCCTGCCGCTCCACGGCGAACACATGGCGCACAACGCGGCGGTCGCGCTGGCCGCAGTCGAGGCGTTCTTCGGCGTCGGCGACGACCGGCCGGCCCGCACCCTCGACGCCGAGGTGGTGCGCGCCGCGTTCGCCTCCGTCACCTCGCCCGGCCGTCTTGAGGTGGTGCGCAGCAGCCCGACGGTGGTGCTCGACGCGGCGCACAACCCGGCGGGCGCGCAGGCCACGGCGGCCGCCATCAGCGAGTCCTTCGGCTTCAGCCGCCTGATCGGCGTGGTCGGCGCCTCGGCCGGCAAGGACGTCCGCGGCCTCCTGGAGGCGTTCGAGCCGGTGTTCACCGAGGTCGTCGTCACCAGCAACACCAGCCACCGCGCGATGGACGTGGACGAGCTGGCCGCGCTCGCCGTCGAGGTCTTCGGCGAGGAGCGGGTCCAGGTCGAGCCGCGCCTCGACGACGCGCTGGACGAGGCCATCACGCTGGCCGAGGAGGAACACGAGTACGGAGGCGCCGGGGTCCTGGTCACCGGCTCGGTCATCACGGTCGGCGAGGCCCGGCTGCTGCTCGGAAAGGCCCGCTGATGCGAACCCTGCGGACGCTCTGCGCCAGCACCCTGGTCTGCGAGTTCATCGTCATCGGCCTCGCGGCGGTGGCCGCGATGCGGCTCTCCGACGACCTCTCCACCACCACGATCTGGGCCGTCAGCGGCCCCGCGATGGCGCTGTGCGTGCTGCTGTGCGGACTGCTGCGGACGCCGGTGGCGATCCCGCTCGGCTGGGCCCTCCAGATCGGCCTGATCGCGGCCGGCTTCGTCCTCCCCGCGATGTTCATCCTCGGCGCGGCCTTCGCCGGCCTCTGGTGGGCCTCCATCCACTTCGGCCGCCACATCGACACGACGGCGCCGGGCGGGGCGATAGCCCCGAAGCCAAGCGCCTGACGCGGCGCGGCGGTTTCCCCCACCCACCCGCCCTCTTCCGGCGCTGCGCGCCGTGTGCGGCCGCCTGCGGCGGCCGAGCCTCTGAGCGTGACCGGCGGCGCACGCCGCGGCCGGCGCCGCCCGGCCCGGCAGCCTCCGCCACCCGGCGCGAAGCGCCGGGAGTGGGCGGGTAGCGGGAACCTGCGCCGCGGAGCAGCCGCCTTCGGCGGGCCGCAACAGGCGGCGGAGCCGCTACGGCGGCCGCCCCCGGCGCGCAGCGCCGAGAAGGGCGGGTGGGTGGGGAAACCCGCTCCGCAGGGCAGCGCTACGCCGCCCCGGCGCGCGGCGCCGATCGCTGTGTGGCTACTCCGCGCGCTCCGCGCGCGTGCGTGGGGAGAAGCCCCCGGCGGGGGCCGAGCGCAGCGGGGCGGTAGTCTTGCGACCCCCGTCTGACACCCTTTCCCATCCCAGGAGCCGCCTGCCATGAGCCAGCGCACCCTCGTTCTGCTGAAGCCGGACGCCGTCGCCCGCGGACTCGTCGGCGAGATCATCGGCCGGATCGAGCGTAAGGCCGGCTGGACCATCACCGCGCTGGAGCTGCGTACCCTGGACCGCGCGACGCTGGAGACGCACTACGCCGAGCACGTCGGCCGCCCGTTCTACGAGCCGCTGCTGGAGTTCATGGCCTCGGGGCCGAGCGTCGTGCTGGTCGTGGAGGGTGAGCGCGTGATCGAGGGGCTGCGCACGCTGGCCGGTCCGACCGACCCGATCGCCGCCGCGCCGGGGTCCATTCGGGGCGACTTCGGCACGATCGTGCGGGAGAACCTGATTCACGCCTCCGATTCGGAGGAGTCCGCTGAACGGGAACTGAAGATCTTCTTTCCGTGAGCCACTCCGACACGCCCTGACCCGCCGTCAGGGTTCACCTGAACGACTTCGTCCATCGGGATAGGTACAGTCGAACGAGGGAACCCGTCACCCGAACACGACGTCACATGACGGAGGGCGGGCCGGGTTCCGCCGACAATGGCGAAAGCGGCGCTCCGGCGCTCCGTGTTCGACCGGCCGTGGATACGATGGCATCGCCGCCGGCTCTCTCCCCTCCGCGAGCGGGAGAGCCCTCTTGGCGTACCGTTATCGCACCCCCTGCCGACCTCCCCGCACATATCGCTCCAGCTGGAAGGCCAGATGTATCCCTATGGCGAACAATATGTCGTTCATCGGCCGTGACATGGCAGTCGACCTCGGGACGGCCAACACGCTGGTGTACGTCAGAGGTCGTGGGATTGTCCTCAACGAGCCGTCGGTGGTCGCCATCAACACCAACACCGGTGGCATTCTCGCGGTCGGCGCCGAGGCGAAGAAGATGATCGGCCGTACCCCGGGCAACATCGTCGCGGTGCGCCCCCTGAAGGACGGCGTCATCGCCGACTTCGAGATCACCGAGCGCATGCTCCGGTACTTCATTCTCAAAATCCACAAGCGCCGTTATCTGGCGCGTCCCCGGGTCGTCGTGTGCGTGCCGTCCGGCATCACCGGGGTGGAGCGTCGTGCGGTCATCGAGGCGTCGACCCAGGCCGGCGCGCGCCAGGTGCACATCATCGAGGAGCCGATGGCGGCGGCGATCGGCTCGGGCCTGCCGGTGCACGAGGCCACCGGCAACATGGTGGTGGACATCGGCGGCGGCACCACCGAGGTGGCCGTGATCTCGCTCGGCGGCATCGTCACCGCCCAGTCGATCCGGGTGGCGGGCGACGAGTTGGACAACGCGATCATCCAGCACATCAAGAAGGAGTACAGCCTGCTGCTGGGCGAGCGCACCGCCGAGAGCATCAAGATCACCATTGGCTCGGCCTACGAGATGGACCAGGACGAGCACACCGAGATCCGCGGCCGCGACCTGGTCAGCGGGCTGCCGAAGACGGTGGTGATCTCCTCCGCCGAGGTCCGCAAGGCCATGGAGGAGCCGGTCAACGCGATCGTCGACGCCGTCAAGACGACGCTCGACAAGTGCCCGCCTGAGCTCTCGGGCGACGTGATGGACCGCGGCATCGTGCTCACCGGCGGCGGCGCCCTGCTGCGCGGCCTCGACGAGCGGCTGCGCCAGGAGACCGGCATGCCCATCCACATCGCCGAGGACCCGCTGGACTCCGTGGCGCTCGGCTCGGGCAAGTGCGTCGAGGAGTTCGAGGCGCTGCAGCAGGTGCTGGACGCCCAGCCCAGGCGTTAGCCGCCGGCGTTCCGCGCCGCCACGGCCGCCGCGCGGCCGGCCGCGAGGACCGCGCGGCGACAACCACCCGCAACCACAAGAAAGGCACGGCCGCCGCACGTGAGGGACACCCGAGAGAGCCGGCTGCTCCTCGTCCTGCTGGTATCCATCGCATTCGCCCTGATCACGCTCGACATCCGCGGCGGCGAGAACTCCCCGCTCGACGGGCCCAGGGAGGCGGCCGCCTCCTTCTTCGGTCCGGTCGAGGAGGGCGTGGCGGGCGCGGTCGACCCGGTGGCCAACGCCATCTCGGCGATCCGCGAGTCCGGCGACCGGCACGACCGGGTCGCCGAACTCGAGCGGGAGAACGCGGAGCTGCGGCAGCAGCTCGGCAGTGACGAGTACCGCGACTCGCGGACGCGGCAGCTGGACGAGCTGCTGCGGACGGCCGGGGCCGGCGGCTACCGGATCGTCGGCGCCCAGGTGATCGCGATCGGCGCGGCCCAGGGCTTCTCCTGGACCGTCACCATCGACGCCGGCACCGAGGACGGCATCACCCGCGACATGACGGTACTCAACGGCGAAGGACTGGTCGGCCGGGTCACCACCGTGGGGCGGGGCCAGGCCACCGTGCTGCTCGCCAACGACCCGGAGTTCAGCGTCGGCACCCGGCTCGAGGGCAGCGAGGAGCTGGGGCTTGCCACCGGCGGCGGTGGGAACACGTTCGAGGTGCAGCTCTTCAACCAGCAGGCCCGGGTCCGCGAGGGCGACCGGATGGTCACCTTCGGCTCCGCGGAGAACCGGCCCTTCGTGCCGGGCGTCCCGGTCGGCGAGGTCGTCAACGTCAACCGGTCCAACGGCGACCTGACCCGCACCGTCGAGGTGCGGCCCTTCGTCTCGTTCACCCAGCTCGACCTGGTGGGCGTCGTCGTCGAACCGCCGCGCGACAACCCGCGCGACTCCGTGCTGCCGCCCCGTCCCGAGGAGGAGAACCAGGACGAGGAGCGCGAGCAGGGGGCGCGCAACGAGGACGAGGAGAGCGCGGGCGAGGGCGAGGAGACCCAGGGCGAGCCGGGTGACGAGGTGGGAGAGCCCCAGCCCCCGACCGAGGGCGAGACCGGAGCCGGCGAGGGCGAGGCGCCCGTCGATGCCGGCGACGACGACACCGCCACCGAGGAGTGAGACCGATGCGCGTCTCCCGCACCCTGCTGTCCGCGATCCTGGTGACCGTGGCGCTGATGCTCCAGGTCACCGTGTTGGCCAGACTCCACCTGCCGGGCGCCACGCCCGACCTGCTGCTGCTCACCGTGCTGGGCCTCGCGCTGGTCTACGGGCACGTCGGCGGCTGCCTGGTCGGTTTCTTCGCCGGGCTGCTCGCCGACCTGGCGCCGCCCGCCGACCACGCGGTCGGCCGGTACGCGCTCGTGCTGTGCGTCATCGGCTACGCCGCCGGGCTCACCAGGCCGGAGACCGGCCAGCACCGCTCGGCCACCGTGCCGATGCTGGTGGTCGCGGCCGGCGCGGCCAGTTCCACCCTGCTGTACGCGGGCGTCGGCGCCCTGGTCGGCGACTCGGCGGCGCGCGACGTGGGCCTCGGCTCGCTGCTGCTGACCGCCACCATCTACGACCTGCTGCTCGCCCCGTTCACCGTGCCGCTGGTGATGGCGATGGCCCGCCGTCTCGAGAGCGACCCGCTGGCCGGTGACGGCACGTCGGGCGGCGGCGGTGGCGGCGACACCGCGGTCAGCTGGCTGGGCGGCGCGGGGCCGCGCCGTCGCGGCCCGCGCCGCATCCGCTACGGGAAGGCCGCCAGGCTGGGCGGCACCCGCTCCACACTGCTCAGCAGGTCCGCCCGCAACCGGGCGGGGCGCATCAAGGGGGTCAAGCGGCTGTGACCAACATCCCGGAGACCGGGCGGACCTCGCGGATCACCATCCGTCTCGTCGTCATCCAGATACTGGTCTTCTCGCTGTTGCTCACGCTGGGCGGCCGCCTGTGGTACCTGCAGATCAGGCAGGGCGACGAGTTCGCGGCCGAGGCCGCCGGCAACCACGTGCAGCAGGCCGTCCAGCCAGCGGTGCGCGGCGCCATCCTGGACGCGCGGGGCGTGCCGATGGCCGACAACGAGACGCGTCTCGTGGTCACCGCCGACCGCACCGAGCTGAGTCGGCTGCCCGACGACGGCGCCGGCGTGCTGGCCGACGTCGCCGAACTGCTCGGCATGGACGTCGAGGAGGTCACCAACCAGGTGCGGCTGTGCGACGCCGAGACGCCGCAGCCCTGCTGGAACGGTTCGCCGTACCAGCCGATCCCGATCACCGACGAGGCGACCACCCAGCAGGCCCTGCAGATCCGTGAGCGGGCCGAGGACTTCCCCGGCATCAGCGCCGAGCCCACGGCCGTGCGCCGCTACCCGACGCCGGACGGCGCCAACTCGGCGCAGGTGCTCGGCTACCTGTCGCCGGTCACCGACGAGGAGGTCGCCGACTCGGAGGACACCGACAACCCGCTGCTGCGCTCGGACATGATCGGCCGCTCGGGCCTGGAGCGCCAGTACGACAGCTATCTGCGCGGGCAGGCCGGCGTCACCCGGTACGAGGTCGACAAGTTCGGCCGGGTCCTCGGGGAGTCGGAGAGCGAGACGGCGCAGGCCGGCGCCAACCTGGTCACCACCATCGACACCCGCGTCCAGGGCGTCGTCGAACAGGAGCTCCTGCAGGCCATGGAGGTGGCGCGGACCCAGCACGACGACATCTCGGGCCGCAACTACGAGGCGGACGCCGGGGCGGCCATAGTGCTGGAGAACGCCACCGGGCGGGTCATCGCGATGGCCTCGGCGCCCGACTACGACCCCAACGTGTGGGTCGGCGGCATCTCGACCGACGACTACGCGGCGCTCACCGACGAGGACTCCAACAACCCGCTGCTCAACCGGGCCATCCAGGCCCAGGGGCCGCCCGGGTCGACGTTCAAGGTGATCACCACGACCGCCGCCGTCAACGCCGGCTACGACTTCGACGGTTCCTACGAGTGCGGCTCCTCCTACGACGTCGGCGGCCAGACCTTCCGCAACTTCGAGTCCCAGGCGTACGGCTCCATCTCCCTCGGCCGGGCCATCGAGGTCTCCTGCAACACCGTCTTCTACGGCATCGCGCACCGCGAGTGGCAGCGCGAGGGCGGCCTCGAACCGGTGGACGACCCGGACGACTGGCTGTTCCGCACCGCCCACGAGTTCGGGCTCGGCGCCCCGACCGGCGTGGACCTGCCCAACGAGGCGGCCGGCCGGATCCCGGACCGGGAGTGGAAGCAGGATTACTGGGAGGCCAACCAGGAGAACTGGTGCGAGATCGCGGAGACCGACCGCGAGGACTACGTGGCCCGGATCGCCCGCGAGAACTGCACCGAGGGCATGAAGATGCGCGCCGGTGACATGCTCAACTTCTCCATCGGCCAGGGCGACGTGCTGGTCACCCCGCTCCAACTGGCCACGGTCTACGCGGCCCTCGGCAACGGCGGCACCCTCTACCAGCCGCAGGTCGGCCGGGCCGTGATCGCCGCCGACGGCAGCGTGGTCGAGGAGTTCGAGCCGGTGGCCAACGGCGAACTGCCGGCCGACGAGCAGACCATGGACAACCTGCGGGCCGCCACCGCGGGCGTGATCACCCGGGGCAGCGCCGACTGGAAGTTCGGCGGCTGGCCGCAGAACGACATCGTGCTGCGCGGCAAGACCGGTACCGCCGAGGCATCGGGCGACCAGCAGACCACCTCGTGGCTCGCCACCTACACCGACGACTACACGGTGGTCATGACCATCAACCAGGCGGGCACCGGCTCCGGCGCCTCGGGTGACGCGGTGCGCCACATCTGGGAGGCCATCTACGGCGTCCAGGGCGGCACCGTCAACGAGGACGTCGCGCTGCTCGCCGAGCCGAACCGGGACCTGCCGGAGATCGACGAGAACGGCACCATCGTGGCCGACCGCGAGGACCCGCGGGAGAACGCCGACGCGCGCGACCGCGACGGCGGCGCGGACACCGGCGAGGACGTCGGAGAGGGTGACACCGGCCAGGGCGACACCGGCGACGGTGGTGAGGACCCGGGCCAGGACAACGGCTACGAACCCGGCTTCGACCCCGACGCCATCAGCCCCCCGGACACGGTGGCCGGCGACGCCCCACCGGACTCCGGCGAGCTCGACGCCCGGCGCGAGGACCAGGACGACTGATGAGCGTGCACACCCTGACGGTCAGGCCGCCGGCCCGGCGCAAGAGCGCCTGGCGGCGGCTGGCCGAGCGCGACTCCGTCGCCCGCCGCCTCGACTGGCTGCTGCTCCTCGCCGGCCTGGCGCTGTCCGTGCTCGGCATAGCCCTGATCTGGTCCGCGACCCGCAACCGCACCGAGATAACCGGCGGCGACCCGCAGTTCTTCCTCATACGCCAGAGCATCAACCTCGCCGTCGGGCTCGTCATCGCGGTCGGCGTCGTCTGGCTCGGCCACCAGCGGCTGCGCAGCGCCGTCCCCCTCTTCTACGCCTTCTCGCTCTTCCTCGTCCTGCTGGTCTTCACGCCGCTCGGCACCGAGATCAACGGGCAGCGCGCCTGGCTCTCCATCGGCGGGTACACCGTCCAGCCGGGCGAGTTCGTCAAGGTCTCCGTCATCCTGGTGATGGCCGCCGTGCTCGCCGACGCGGTCGACGCCGGCGACCGGGAGCACCCCGGCCGGCGCGCCGTGCTCCAGTCCCTCGGCCTCGCCGCCATCCCGCTCTCCGTCGTCCTCCTCGACGACATGGGCACCGCCATGGTCATCAGCGCCACCGTGCTCGGCATGCTGCTGGCGTCCGGCGCCTCGCTGAAGTGGACCATCGGCCTGGTGTTCACCGGCGCCGTCGGCGCGGTCCTCGTCTGGGTCCTCGGGGTCCTCGACGAGTACCAGATCAACCGGTTCGCGGCCTTCGCCAACCCCGCTCTCGACCCGGCGGGCGTCGGCTACAACACCAACCAGGCCAGGATCGCCATCGGCGGCGGCGGGCTCTTCGGCTCCGGGCTCGGCCAGGGCACCCAGACCACGGGACAGTTCGTGCCCGAGCAGCACACCGACTTCATCTTCACGGTGGCGGGGGAGGAGCTGGGCTTCGTCGGCGCCGGCGGGATCATCCTGCTGATCGGGGTGGTGCTGTGGCGCGCCCTGCGGATAGCCCGCGAGTCCACCGACCTCTACAGCACGATCATCGCGGCCGGCGTCGTCTCCTGGTTCGCGTTCCAGTGCTTCGAGAACATCGGCATGGCGCTCGGCATCATGCCGGTGGCCGGCGTCCCGCTGCCGTTCCTCTCCTACGGCGGCACCTCGATGTTCGCGGTCTGGATCGCGATCGGCCTGCTCCAGTCCATCCGCCTGAAGCGCCCGCTCTCCGCCGCCTGAACGCCCGGGAGCGCGTCCGCCTCCGCCCGAATGCGGGGGCGGGGCGCGGCTCCTAGGCTGAAAGGATGGCCCTTGAACACGAGCGCAAGTACGAGTTCGCCGGCCCCCTGCCGCCCCTCGCCGGCGCCGGCCCCGTCGCCACCGAGCGCCCGCTGCCCGTCCGGCACCTGGTCGCCCGCTACTACGACACGGAGGACGGCCGGCTCGCCGCCGCCGGCATCACGCTGCGCCGCCGCACGGGCGGCGAGGACGCCGGCTGGCACCTCAAACTGCCGGTCGGCGACGGCGTCCGCGAGGAGATCCACGCCCCGCTGACCGACCGGGACGAGGGGCCGCCGAGCGAGCTGACCGCCCTGGTCCGCTCCCGCCTCCGCCACGCCACGCCCCGGCCCGTCATCGACCTGATCACCGAGCGGCGGCCCACCCTGCTCGCCGGCGTCGGCGGCGCCCCGCTCGCCGAGGCCGTGCTCGACCGCGTCACGGCGAGCCGCGACGGCCGCATCGCCCACTGGAGCGAGGTCGAGGTCGAACTCGCGCCCGCCCAGGACGCCGCCCCCGAGGTGGGCGACGCCGTGCTCGACGCCGTCGAGCAGCGGCTCACCGCGGTCGGCGCGCGCCGCTCAGACGCGCCGTCCAAGCTGGTGCGCGCGCTCGCCGAGACGGGAGGCGTCCCCACGCCCCCGCCCGCGCCGCCGCGGTGGCCGGCCGACTCCGCCGCCGCCCACGTCCTCGACTACGCCCGCCGGCAGGTCGACGCCATCCTCACCCTCGACCCGGCCGTCCGCCGCGACCTGCCGGACGCCGTCCACCGCATGCGGGTCGCCAGCCGGCGGCTGCGCGCCCTGCTGCGCAGCGCCCGCGCCGTCCTCGACCAGGACGTCACCGACCACCTGGCGGCCGAGCTGCGCCATCTGGGCGCCGAGCTCGGCGTCGACCGCGACCGCGAGGTGCTGACGGAACGGCTCACCGCCCGGCTCGACGAGCTCCCCGAGGAGCTGCGTGTCGGTCCCGTCGCCGAGCGGCTCGCCGCCTGGGACCGCGAGCGCCGCGCCGAGTCCCGGGCCCTCGTCGTCCGGCTGCTCGACTCGCCTCGCCACCTCGACCTGCTCGACGCCCTCCACCGGCTGCTCGCCGACCCGCCGCTGCGGCCGCGCGCCGCCGGGCGCCCGGCCCGCAAGGTGCTGGCCAAGGCCATGCGCCGGGACCGCGACCGGCTGGCCCGCCGGCTGCGCGCCGCGTACGCCGCCCCCGCGGGGCCCGACCGCGACGCCGCGCTGCACGCCGCCCGCAAGGCCGCCAAGCGCGCCCGCTACGCGGCCGAGGCCGCCGCCCCCGCCGTCGGCAAGCCGGCCCGCCGCCAGGCCAAGCGGTGCAAGGCGGTCCAGCGCGCCCTCGGCGACCACCAGGACAGCGTGGTGGCCCGCGCCGCGCTGCGCGAGCTCGCCGACTTGGCCCAGGAGGCGGGCGAGCCCTCGTTCAGCTACGGCGTCCTCCACGAGCGCGAGGCGGCCGTCGCCGCCGACCGGGCGCGAGAGGCCGCGAAACTCCCGGTAGGCTGAACGGTCTAGCAGCCCCTCTGTCCCTCGTACGTCCCTCGTCCCCGGAGAGCGGAAGCCATGCCAGTCGAGTCGGTCTTCCCCCGCCTGGAGGCCCTCCTCCCGCACGTCCAGAAGCCCATCCAGTACGTCGGTGGCGAGCTCAACTCCACCGTCAAGGACTGGGACGCGTGCGACGTCCGCTGGGCGCTGATGTACCCGGACGCCTACGAGGTCGGGCTGCCCAACCAGGGCGTCATGATCCTCTACGAGGTGCTGAACGAGCGCGAGGGCGTGCTCGCTGAGCGCACCTACAGCGTCTGGCCGGACCTGGAGGAGCTCATGCGCAAGCAGGGTGTCCCCCAGTTCACGGTGGACGCGCACCGCCCCGTCGGCGCCTTCGACGTGTTCGGCGTCTCGTTCTCCACCGAGCTCGGCTACACCAACCTGCTGACCGCGCTCGACCTCTCCGGGATCCCGCTGACCGCCGCCGAGCGCACCGAGGACCACCCGGTGGTGGTGGCTGGCGGCCACGCGGCGTTCAACCCGGAGCCGATCGCCGAGTTCATCGACTGCGCGGTCATCGGCGACGGCGAGCAGGCCGTCCTCGACATGACGGAGATCATCCGCGCCTGGAAGGCCGAGGGCCGCCCCGGCGGCCGCGAGGAGCTGCTGTTCCGCCTCGCCCGCACCGGCGGCGTCTACGTCCCCGCCTTCTACGACGTCGAGTACCTGCCCGACGGCCGCATCGCCCGCGTCGTCCCCAACCGCTCCGGCGTCCCGTGGCGGGTGTCCAAGCACACCGTGATGGACCTCGACGAGTGGCCCTACCCCAAGAAGCCGCTGGTCCCGCTCGCCGAGACCGTGCACGAGCGGATGTCCGTGGAGATCTTCCGCGGCTGCACCCGCGGCTGCCGCTTCTGCCAGGCCGGCATGATCACCCGCCCGGTGCGGGAGCGCTCGATCACCGGCATCGGCGAGATGGTGGAGCAGGGCCTGCAGGCCACCGGCTTCGAGGAGGTCGGGCTTCTCTCCCTCTCCTCCGCCGACCACAGCGAGATCGCCGACATCACCAAGGGCCTCGCCGACCGCTACACGGACGACAAGATCGGCCTCTCCCTCCCCTCCACCCGGGTCGACGCCTTCAACATCGACCTGGCCAACGAGCTCACCCGCAACGGCCGCCGCTCAGGACTCACCTTCGCCCCCGAGGGCGGCAGCGAGCGGATCCGCAAGGTGATCAACAAGATGGTCACCGAGGACGACCTGATCCGCACCGTCGCCACCGCCTACGGCAACGGCTGGCGGCAGGTCAAGCTCTACTTCATGTGCGGCCTCCCGACCGAGACCGACGACGACGTCCTGCAGATCGCCGACCTGGCGACCAAGGTCATCGCCAAGGGCCGCGAGGTGTCAGGATCCAACGACATCCGCTGCACCGTCTCCATCGGTGGCTTCGTCCCCAAGCCGCACACCCCCTTCCAGTGGGCCCCGCAGCTCTCCCCCGAGGAGACCGACGACCGCCTCGCCAAGCTCCGCGACGCCATCCGCGCCGACAAGCGCTACGGCCGCTCCATCGGCTTCCGCTACCACGACGGCAAGCCGGGCATCGTCGAAGGCCTCCTCTCCCGCGGCGACCGCCGCGTCGGCGCCGTCATCCGCGCCGTCTACGAGGCGGGCGGCCGCTTCGACGGCTGGCGCGAGTACTTCTCCTACGACCTCTGGACGCGCTCCGCCGCCACGGCCCTCGCCCCCTTCGGCGTCGACGTCGACTGGTACACCACCCGCGAACGCGGCTACGAGGAGGTCCTCCCCTGGGACCACCTCGACTCCGGCCTCGACAAGGACTGGCTCTGGGAGGACTGGCAGGACGCGCTCGACGAGACGGAGGTCGAGGACTGCCGCTGGACGCCGTGCTTCGACTGCGGCGTCTGCCCACAGATGGACACCCACATCCAGATCGGCCCGACGGGCAAGAAGCTGCTGCCGTTGCAGGTCGTGAAGTCGGGCGCGGGGCAGGGCGAATAGCCCTGGAGGCTGCGGCCGGTAGGTCTGACGGACATCACGTCCCTGGTTGGGTGGCGCGTCCGCCGATCGGGCGACGGTGGCTGTCCTTGCGCCCCAGACGGAGAGGCGTGCCGTCTGGGGATGCTTTGAGGTGCGATGGCGTGGTCTGGCTGGTGTCGGCTGTGAAAGAGGGCCGGTCCGAGGTGGGTGGTGGCCCCCCTGGCGGGACTGGCTTGGTTGTGCGGACCTCCGGCAGGCCCAGGCGCTCGACAGCCTGCGTGTCTTGCGAACCCACCAGGGTTGATGACGGACCAGGGACATCGCGCAGGTCTACTGGAGCGTCGCCTCGATGTTGCGAACCCGCCAGGATTGATGACGGACCTGGGTCGTCATCAACAACTGGGACCCCCGCGACGGGTTGCGAACCCACCAGGGTTGATGACGGACCCGAGCCGGAAACCGCCGCGCCGCAGCGGCGCGAGTTGCGAACCACCAGGGCTGATGACGGACACCCCACTGATCACCCATCTGATCGAGAGGAGGGGCCGTTGCGAACCCGCCAGGGTTGATGACGGACGGCAGGTACTCATCCACTTCTGCCCGAGCGCGCTGAAGTTGCGAACCCACCAGGGTTGATGACGGACCCGAGGGTAAAGCCGCAGGTGGCGGCTACGCCACGGCACCTGTTGGTGCTCGAATCCGCAGCGGTTCGGCGGTAGTGCATCAGCGCAGGTCAAAGCGCTTGGCGGGCTGATCCATGAGGCTCCGTCTTGCTGCCTGCCAGGCCACGCCGGCTCGGCTTCCGCGGAATCCGGTTCCTAACTTCCCGGTGCAGGACAGTGGAGTCGGCCGGCTCCTAGTGCCCCGGCAGCGCACGGAGTGCCTACCAACTCAGGAGTCAGCCGCGAGGGGTGTCGGCACGTCAGACTCGGTTCCCCTCTTTTGGTAACGATCCGGTCTCGTCCCAGGCGTGTTGTCGTGATCACTGCCGATTTGTCGGCGTGAAGGCGCGTTGATGGTGCGACAGGGGTCTTGTGTAAATCTGAAGAGATCATGGAATCTCTTGGTCGTCATGTCGACGATTCGTGGGGGGACCGTGCTTCGCGCGCGCTTTCTCGTGCTGTCCGCTGCCCTGTTGATGGCGGTTCTGACCGCTCTCGACCCCGGCACGGCCGCGGCGGCCAGCCGTTGGGCCGCTGCCACCTCCGAGGCCGCCGTCGAGGCCGGTGAGGCGCCGGACCAGGAGTGGGGTTCCGCCGACGGCCTTTCCCACGAGGCCGATGCCGGCGACACGACCGCCGACGGGGACGGCAGCGGCGCGGAGCCCGGCGAGGCGCCGGGGCAACTGCCGCTGGAGGAGAGCCAGTCCACGAGCGACGACCTGGGGGACACCGCGCCGCCGTTGGAGTCCGGTGACCCGGAGGTGATCGAGTCGCTGCCGCCGGGCGAACTCACCGGGTTCGATGAGGAGACCAGCGTCGAGCTCCCGGAGGAGCGCACCGAGGACTCCCGCACGTTCCTCAACACCGACGGCACCTTCACCACCCGCTACTACAACGAGCCCGTCAACTACCCGGACCTCGACGGCGGCTGGCAGACGATCGACACCTCCCTCATCCGCGCCGCCGGCGGCGAGTCGTGGGAGACGGCGGCCACCGAAGCCGGCGTCAGCTTCGGCGCCGTGGCCACCGACGATCCGTTGATGACGCTCCGTCTGGACGCAGACCACGCCGTCGGCTACGCCCTGGCCGAGGCGAACGCCGTCCCCGGTGAGGTCGAGGGGCCGCTCGTCACCTACCGCGACGTCCGGCCCTCCGCCGACGTCGAGTTCCTCGGCGGCAACGCCGAGATCAAGGAGACGATCGTCCTCCACGACGCCGACGCCCCCACCGAGTGGCGGTTCCCGCTCAACCTCGACGGCCTCACCGCCGCGCTCGACGAGCACGGCGGGATCGTGTTCGCCGACGCCGAGGGCACCGTGCGTGCCCACATGCCGCCCGGTTGGATGGAGGACTCGGCCGTCGACGAGCGCTCCGGCGACGGCGCGATAACCGGTGGCGTCAGCTACGAACTGACCAGCGAGAACGGCCGCCAGGTCCTCGTCGTCACCCTGGACCAGGAGTGGCTGAGCGACCCCGCGCGCGTCTACCCGGTCCGTGTCGACCCCTCCGTGACGCGCGTCGAGGCCAGCTCCTCCACCTACGTGCAGCGGCCTTACAACATCAACTTCTCCACCGACACGATCCTGAAGGCCGGCACCCCGGACGGTGGCGACTCCGCCGCCACCTCGTTCCTCCGCTTCTCCGGCGTGCAGTCCTCGCTGCGCAACGCCTGGGTGCTGGACGCCCGCCTCGCGCTCTACAACTCCTGGTCGTACTCCTGCAACGCCCGCCCGGTCACCATCCACCCCATCACCCAGAACTGGTCGGCCTCCACCCTCGCCCAGTACCCGGGCCCCAACGTCGGCGCCGCGCTGGCCACCGACCGGTTCGCGCACGGCTGGCGGCCCGCCGGTACGAACACCTGGGCCTGCGACCCGGCCTGGGAGACCATCCCGCTCGGCTCCGCCGGCCGGCAGCTCGTCGACGACTGGACCCACGGCCGCCGCGCCAACTACGGCCTCGCGGTGCGGGCTTCGACGACCGACTCCTACGGCTGGAAGCAGTTCGGCTCCACCCGCTACCCCAACGGCGCGCCCAGCCTCGACGTGACCTGGACCAAGTACGGCGCCACGTACCGCCTCGGCCAGCTCACCCAGCCGGTGACCGCCGTCAGCGAGGGCGTGCAGCGCGTCACCGTCACCAACCAGGGGCAGGAGACCTGGCCCGCCGGCGGCCAGTTCAAGCTGCGCTACAACCTGTACGACGCCGACGGCAACGAGCTCACCGACTCCTCGATGCGCCGCTACACCGAGATGCCGGAGGCCGTCTCGCCCGGCGAGAGCGTCACCCTCAACGCCCGCATCGCGCCGCTGACGCCCGGCACGTACACCGTCGACTGGACGATGACGGACTACGGCGTCACCCGGTTCACCAGCCAGGGCATCCCCGGCGCGCGGGTCCGGCTGGCCGCCGTCAACATCCCGCCCGAGCTGACCGGCGCGTCCCCCGGCAGCGGCGTCACGGTCGACACCCTCACCCCGACCCTGTGGGCCGAGGGCAGCGACCGTGACCACTACCCGAACGAGCGCCTGCAGTTCACGTTCGAGGTGTGCGAGGTCGACGGCGAGAACACCCGTAAGAACTGCCGCACCGGCAACCGCACCAACACCCAGCAGTGGGCAGTCCCCAGCGGCTGGCTGTCGTGGGACAAGACCTACGCCTGGTACGCCTACGCCTACGACGGGCAGGCCAGCTCGCTGCGCCCCAATCCGTCGCTGTTCTCCACCCGGGTGCCGCAGCCCGCCGTCACCGGCCACCTCGGCGGCTCCGACGGCCGCGAGTTCAACGCGGTCAGCGGCAACTACGCCACCTCCGCCACCGACGCCGCGCTCACCACCGTCGGCCCGCCGCTGGCGGTCACCCGCACCTACAACTCCCTCGACCCGCGCGCCGACCTCGCCTTCGGTCCCGGCTGGACCACCCGCTGGGACATGCGGGCCACCGCCGAGCCCGACGGCAGCGTGGTCGTCACCCTCGCCGAAGGCAACCGCGTGCGCTTCGGCCGCAACTCCAACGGCAGTTACGCGGGGCCGTCCGGCGGCAGCCTCACCCTCACCGCCGCGTCCGGCGGCGGCTGGGTGCTGCGCGACGCGACCGGCGCCACCCACACGTTCAACGCCAGCGGCCAGCTCGCCAAGGTCGCCGACACCGCCGGCCGCGAACAGCGCCTCACCCACACGTCCGGCCGGCTCGCGACCGTCACCGACGCCCTCTCCGGCCGCACCCTCACCTTCACCTGGCGCGACAACCGGGTCGCCAGCGTCACCACCAACGCCGTCGCCCCCGGCGAGCCGGGCCTGACGTGGAACTACGGCTACACCGGCGGCCGGCTCACCAGCGTCTGCCCGCCCGGCACGACGGACGAGTGCACCCGCTACACCTACGAGGACGGCTCGCTCTACCGCAGTGCCGTCCTGGACGCCGGCCCCGTCTCCTACTGGCGGCTGGACGAGGCCGAAGGCGCCACCGCCGCCAGCTCCGCCCCCTCCCGCACCGGCTTCAACGACGCCGAGTACTACAACACCTCCGGCGGCACCCCCGGCGCGCTGGCCGGCACGGGCGACACCGCGGCCTCGTTCGACGGGACCGACACGCTCGTCCGCCTCCCGCACGACACCCTCCGCACCACCACCTTCCTCACCGTCGAGCTGTGGTTCCGCACCACCCAGCCGGGCGTGCTCATGGGCTTTCAGAGCCAGCGGCTCGAGGACGGCCGCCCCGAGTCCTGGACCCCGCCGCTGACGGTCGACGCCAACGGCAAGCTCAGCGGCTACCTGTTCACCGGCGACCGCGGCAACATCACCCCCATCAGGAGCACCGCCACCGTCACTGACGGTGCCTGGCACCACGCCGTCCTCACCGCCGAGGGCACCACCCAGACCCTGTACCTCGACGGCCGGGCGGTCGGCACTCTCACCGGCGCCATCGACCACCTCGACATGGCGTACACCTACCTCGGCGCCGGCTACTCCTCCTCCGGCTTCGACGGTATCGCCAGCGGCGTCCGGCGCTTCACCGGCGACCTGGACGAGGTCGCCGTCTACCACCGCGCCCTGGACGCCACGACCATCGCCGAACACCACGCCCTGCGCCAGCCGGCGGGCCGCCTCACCGAGGTGACCCTGCCGTCCGGCCGGACGCACGCCACCAACACCTACGACGACGCCACCAGCCGCGTCGCCGAGCACACCGACGCCGACGGCGGCACCTGGCAGGTCTCCCAGCCGACGTTCACCAACGGATCGAGCACGTACGCCGACACGGTCCGCACCGGCAACCCCACCGGCTACTGGCGTCTGACGGAACGCTCCGGCGTGGTCGCCGCCAGCGCGCTCGGCGACGACACCAACGGCTCCTACCTCGACGGCGTCCGCCCCGGCGGGCCGGGACCGTTCGCCGACGGCGACACCACCGCGCCCTACTTCACCGGCGAGGCCGACAGCGCCGTCGAGGTCCCCACCGAGGCCTGGGGCGACACCAGCGCCCAGACCGTCGAACTCTGGTTCCGCACTACGGACTCCGGCGTCCTCGTGTCCATGCAGAACCAGCCCCTGGGCACCACGCCCACCTCCTGGTGGCCGATGCTCCTGGTCGATGAGGACGGCAGGCTGCGCGGCCGGTTCCGCAACAACGGCAGCGACACCACCCTCCGTTCGCGGGAACCCGTCGACGACGGCCGCTGGCACCACGTCGCCCTCACCGGCAACGCCGACGCGCAGGTCCTCTTCATCGACGGTGACTACCAGGCTCACAACACCCACGGCACCACCGCCAGCCGCTTGGCCCACACCTACCTCGGCGGCGGCTACTCCTCGGACAACTGGGACGGACAGCCGAACGGCTACCGCAACTTCATCGGCCAGATCGCCGAGGTCGCGCTCTACGACTCGACCTGGATCACCCATGTCAGCGACAGTGGGATCGGCTGGACCAACCACGGTGACAGGAGGGTCAGCGCGGCCACCGCCTTGGTGTCCGGCACCGGCAACGACTACCGCGCCGCCGTGATGGGAGACGGAGCGGCTGCCTACTGGCGGTTCAACGAGAACGGCGGCAGCACCGCGTACGACGAGGGCGGACGCCATCACGCCACGCTCGAAGGCACGCTCTACCGTCCGTCCCTCGGCGTCTTCGGCGCCGGCGACGGCAGGGCCATCCAGGGCGGCTCCAACGGCGCGGTCCGGATGCCAGGCGACATCCTGGCCGGCACCACCGAGCTCAGCGCCGAACTCTGGTTCCGCACCATGAGCACCACCGCCAGCGGCGTGCTGATGGCCTTCCAGAACACCCCGCTCGGCACCACCCCCACCTCGTGGCGGACCGTCCTCAACATCGGCACCGACGGCCGCCTGCGCGGCCAGTGGTGGACCCCGGAGGCGGGCGGCGCCACGCCCATCACCTCCGAGCAGGCCGTCAACGACAACGAGTGGCACCACGTCGTCCTCTCCGGCTCGGGCGACACCCAGACCCTCTACCTCGACGGCGTCGAGATCGGCGACCTGGCCGGGAACATCACCGACCAGAGCCGGCCCTACGCCTACCTCGGCGCCGGGTACGCCAGCAGCGGCTGGATGGGCGTGCCCGCCGGCACCTACCACTTCGGCGGTCTCCTCGACGAGGTTGCCCTCTACCGCCACGCCCTCTCCGCCGAGGACGTCGCCGCCCACTACAGCGCCCGCGTCGAGCGCGCCAGTTCGGCGCTCGGCGCCACCGTCACCGTGACCAACCCGCTCGGCGACACCACCGACGCGACGTACGACGCGCTGCGCGGCTACCGCGTCACCTCCGTCACCGATGCCGAGGACGGCACCACCACCTACGCCTATGACACCGGCGGCTTCCTCCACACCGTCACCGACCCCAACGGCAACGCGACCATCACCGGGCACGACGAGCGCGGCAACACCGTCTCCTCGACCACCTGCCGCGGCCCGCGCGACTGCCAGACGTCGTACGCCGACCACTACCTCAACGCGAGCAACCCGCTCGACCCGCGCAACGACAAGCCCACCGCCACCGCCGACGCCCGCTCGACCGGACCGACCGACGCCACCTACCGCACCACCACGACGTACACCACCCTCGGACTGCCGGAGACCACCCGCCTCCCCGACGGCCGCACCACCCGCCGCACCTACACCACCGGCACCGAACCGGCCGTCGGCGGCGGCACCACCCCGCCCGGGCTGCTGGCCACCGACGTTCAACCCGACGGAGCCACCACCCGGTACGCCTACTACGCCAGCGGCGACGTCGCCCGCACCACCCAACCCTCAGGGCTGGCCCTGGAGTACACCTACGACGGCCTCGGCCGCCGGCTGACCGAGACCGAGATATCCGACGCCCAACCCGAAGGCGTCACCACGACGTTCACCTACGACGCCCTCTCCCGCGTCACCACCGAGACCGGCGCCACCACCGAGAACGCCGTCACCGGTGAAGACCACACCGCCCAGGTGACCCGCACCTACGACCCCGACGGCAACATCCTCACCGAGACCGTCGCCGACCTCGGCGGCGACGACCCGGACCGCGTCAGCCAGCAGCGCTACGACGACCACGGCCGCGTCGACCGCGTCATCGACCCCGAGAACGGCGTCAGCTACTACCTCTACGACGACCTCGGCCGGCTCGCCCAGGAGACCGACCCCGCCGGCACCGTGCTGCGCCACACCTACACCCCGCGCGGCCAGCACGCCACCACCGTCCTCCAGGACTGGACCGGCGACCCCTCCGGCGAGATCCGCGACCTGACGCTGGTGTCCAACGCCTACGACCCGGCCGGCCGCCTCGCCACCACCACCGACGCGATGGGCGCCGTCACCGCCTACCGCTACTTCGGCGACGGCCTGACCGCCACCGTCACCGCCCAGGACGTGACCGGCACCCGCGACATCGTGTTGGAGGACAACACCTACGACCGCGCCGGCAACCTCGTCCGGCAGGCCACCGGCAACGGCACCACCGTCACCGAGTACGAGGTCGACACCACCGGACGCGTCACCACCACCGTCCTCGACCCCGACGGCCTGAACCGGCGCACCGTCACCACCTACGACGACGCGGACCGCCCCCTCACCGTCCGCCAACTCGGTACCTCCGAGACCGACTTCCTGTCCACCACCTACACCTACGACCCGGCCGGCAACCCGCTCTCCGAGACCGTCGCCGACCCGAACGGCCAGAGCGCCAGCCACCACACCTACGACCAGCGCGGCCTCCTCACCTCCAGCACCACCCCGCGCGGCCACACCACCGACTACACGTACGACGCGCTCGGCCGCCCCGTCGCCGAGACCGCCCCCGAGGTCGACGGCACCCGCCCCGAAACCCGTACCGGCTACAACGCCTTCGGCGACGCCACCGAGCAGCGCGACCCCCTCGGTGCCATCACCCGCCTCACCTACGACCGCCTCGGCCAACCCACGGCCGTCACCCGCCCCGAGTACACCGCTCCCGGTGGCCAGCCCATCACCGCCACCGAGGAGACCGTCTACGACGTGCTCGGCCGTCCCGTCGCCACCACCGACGCACTCGGCCGCACCACTCGCTATGCCTACGACCAGCTCGGCAACCTCATCACCCGCACCGACCCCGACCCGGGCACCGAGGCCACCGGCGCGTCCCGCTTCCTGCTCGACCCGCCGGACCTGGAACTCGCCGACACCCCCGGCTCCGGCTCCGAGACCCACTACGCCCACACCCCCACCGGCCTGCTCCTGTCCACCACCGACCCGACCGGCGCCCGCACCGAGGCCACCTACGACCCGCTGGGCCGCCAACTCACGGCCACCGTCGTCGAACGCCACCCGACCCCGCGGAACCTGACCTCGACCTACACGTGGGACGACGCCGGCAACCAGACCGAGTCCCGCACCGCCGAGGGCGTGGTGACGCAGGCCCGCTACAACCCCGCTGGCGAGCTGACCGGCGTCCTCCAGGCCGGCGCCTGGACCACCGTCGACCGCGACCCCTTCGGCCGCGAGGCTCGCACCACCACCGGCGCCGGCTACCGCACCGACCTCGCCTACAACCACCTGGGCCAGGTCGTCCGCACGGAGGAGTACGGCAGGGGCGAGACCGTGCTGCGCACCACCAGTGCCGAGTATGACGCCGACGGCAACCAGGTCGCGGCCGTCTCAGGCAGCGGCACGGAGACCACCTACCGCTACGACGTCCTGGGCCGTCTCACCGAGCAGACCCAGCCCGTCGACGACGACACCTCGGCGACCGTCGCCTTCGGCTACGACGCCGCCGGCAACCGCACGCGGATGACCGACGCGCGGGGCAACACCACCGAGTACACGTACACCCCGTGGGGCCAGCTCGAATCCACCATCGAACCGGCCACCGACGCCCACCCCGACCCGGCCGACCGCACCTGGACGACTGTCTACGACGCCGCCGGCCAGCCCGTCACCGAACTCCTCCCAGGCGGCGTCCGCCGCGACCGCACCTACGACGACCTCGGCCGTCTCGTCCTCGAAACCGGCGCCGGCGCCGAAGCCGACACCATGGACCGCCGGTTCACGTACGACGCGGCCGGCCGGATGACGAGCCAGGCCACCAACGAGGTCGCCGGGATCGACACCTACACCTACAACGACCGCGGCCAACTCCTCACCGCCGACGGCCCGAGCGGCACCACCCAGTACGCCTACGACCGCGACGGCCGCATGACCGAACGCACCGACGCCGCCGGCACGATCACCTTCGGCCACAACGACCGCGGCCAGCTGTCGTCGGCCGTGCTCGACGCCACCACCAACTACCTCATCTCGTACAGCTACGACCGCGACGGTCGCCCCACCGCCCAGACCTTCGTGTCCGATGTCCCGGCTGACGGAGCCCGCCTGGCCGCCGCTCCGCCACAGATCGACATCCACGCGACCCGCAGCTTCACCTACGACGCGTTGGGCCGACAGGAGACCGACCGCCTCGTCGTCGACACCGACGGCGCCGAGGTCGCCAGCACCCGCTACGCCTACGACCTGGACGACCGCCTCACCGAGAAGGAGACGACCGGAACGGCGGGCGCCGGACTCCAGACCTACGGTTACGACCTCGCCGGTCACCTGACCTCCTGGACCAGCGGCGAGGAGACCACCACCTACGCCTGGGACCTGGCCGGCAACCGCGTCGCCGCCGGCGACGAGACCGCCACCTTCGACGAACGCAACCGCCTCACCTCCGTCGGCGACACCACCTACACCTACACGCCCCGCGGCACCCTGGCCTCCGTCGGCGACCGCACCCTCACCCACGACGCCTTCGAACGCCGCATCACCGACGGCGACACCACCTACCGCTACGACTCCCTCGACCGCGTCACCCACCACGGCGACACCGCCTTCACCTACGACGGCGGCTCCAACAACGTCGTCTCCGACGGCACTTCCCTCTACGTCCGAGCCCCCGAAGGCGCCCTCCTCACCACCGACGGCGACCCCGTCCTGACCAACCAGCACACCGACGTCGTCGCCACCCTCACCGACCGCGGCGCCACCCTCGAAGCCTCCCGCGCCTATGACCCCTTCGGCCAGGTCACCGCCTCCGACGGCACGTCCCCCAACCTCGGCTACCAGTCCGGCTGGACCGACCCCGCCACCGGCGACGTCAACATGGCCGCCCGCTGGTACCAGCCGGGCACCGGCGCCTTCGCCTCCCG
This sequence comes from Streptomyces sp. NPDC127098, assembly GCF_042722465.1. Classification (NCBI taxonomy): domain Bacteria; kingdom Bacillati; phylum Actinomycetota; class Actinomycetes; order Kitasatosporales; family Streptomycetaceae; genus Streptomyces; species Streptomyces sp. NPDC127098. Next base: position 82,757 of record NZ_JBHXFJ010000023.1, on the reverse strand, counting down.
TGACACCTGGAACGTCGAACCCAACCGCTATGCCTATGCTGGCGGCTCACCCCTCAACGGCACCGACCCCAGCGGGCACTATGCGGTGGCCCCCTGCGCCGTCTCAGCACCCACGGCGACGATCTGCCTGGGAGCCGGAGCTGGTGGCGCGGTCGGCGGCCCTCCAGGCGCCGCCATCGGTGCCGGGGCAGCTGCCGTGGTATGGCTCGGGGTCGGAGCCTGGTCCTGGTGGCGGGCCTCCTCGTACTCATCCTCCTCGGGCGGCTACTACCCGAACGCCTTCGGCAGCCTCTCGGGCTACAACTCCTCAGCGGCCGCCAGGGTGCAGGCACAGGCCCAGGCCCAGGCGAACGCCGCAGGGCGCCAAGCGTTGGCCGACTGGCTCAGGCAGTTCCTGAACAAAATGCAGAACAAGGGGAACTCTGGTCCTGGAACCGCCCAGGGTCTAGCGGGAAGTTGGGGCGGCGCAGGTGGGTCCTCCACGGGCGGACTCGGTACGTCGGTCATCACTCCGCCCCCGCCACCGCCCCCGCAGAACCCGAACCGCGGCCCAAACCCCGCTCCCGCCCCCGCCCAACCGGCCCCGGTTCCTCACTGGGACCGCGACGCCGGGCGCTGGACACTCAGCCAAGGCTGGGACATGATCCTGCATGCCCAGGATCTGCTTGGCCTGCTCGATCAAGGGCGGTTCAGCCCCGAGACTGCTGAGGCAGGTGACCTGGCATCCGACAGTTCGTCGGGAAGCGGAACTTCACAGGACAGGAGGCGTGACTGTCGCCGTGCGGGGAGGGGATGGGTCGACCTTTACGACACAGATGATGTACATGGTGGTCGAGCGACTGGTATACGAGCTTGTCTTGATGCGGCTTACCTTGAAGAAAATAAGGGCAGTTACACGACCTCGAGTGTCAGGCCGCCGGGCTACGAATGGGCGCAAGACTATGCCAGATATCTTCGCTTTAGGCTTCCTATAGGAGAGGTCATAAATAATTGCCATCTCCTCGGTCGGCAACTCACCGGTTCGGGGACGGATCTGCGGAATCTGGCAACGTGTACCCGCCAAGCCAATGTCTCTGTACTAGGGCCTGGGCGCATCGAGGATCACATGCTCAGCGTCGAAAATCAAGTTCATGACGCCGTGACCCACGACCGTCAAATAGTCGACTACACGGTCACTCCACACTATGCGGGAGAACGAACGGTGCCTGTTGGGTTCGAGATGACCGCGATAGGTGTTACTGCTGACGGGCGACCGGGAATCAGAATTCACATGTTCACGCCTAATTCTTTCAATAGCCCAAGAGAGGGCTGGCGAAATATAGGCACGGTGAGTCATAGTCGCACCAGGCAGCCGGTCCCCACTGGGCCGACGCCTTGACGAGGCCTGGAGGAGGTTTCACTTGTCGGCAATGGAGCGGTTGACTCGGCTCATGCCGCCGCATGAGGGGGCGGGCGACGAGATCGACTGGGATGCGGTGACAAGCGGCTGGGGTACTCGGTTTCCCTTCAGTTACTGTGAATTCATTCGCGTTTACGGTGAGGGGACCATCGAGAGGTATCTGGGAGTCCTTGCGCCCGACCTTAAAATGGAGGTCGACGTCGTGCAGGGGATGTCCTTCGAAACGCTGAACGTGCGAGGGTTGTGGTTGGAGACCAGGCAAGGGGAGAGGCCTGCTGAAATTCATGGTGATTCTTTGATCGCTTGGGGTGCGGATTCCAGTGGAGACATTTTGTGTTGGGAAACGTCGCGGACAGATCCGGACCGTTGGCCGATCGTCATATTTCGGCGGCAAGGGGTGCCTCGTTGGGTCGTGTACCCCGACGGCGTGGCCGATTTTTTCTTGAAGACTTTTCAGTGCGAATACGATGAGAACCCGCTGAGTGGCATGGACCTATGGGGTGTTTCTGCCCCCAGGTTTCTGCATTGGAGAACGGAAGAGCGTTCATGGGAGCAAGGGATTGACCCGTGGACCGGTAAGCCCAATCCCAATGCTGGCATGTTCGGGGAGTAGTTCATCAGTGAAACGGTTCATCCCTCGCAACTCGATGAGCGTTGCACCGCAGAACTCTGCTGCAGCTCCTGTCGGCTGCCCAGACCTTCTTCGCTGGCCGGGGGCATCAGGCAGAATGATGGCTAGGGGAGCTCCTGCAGCCAGTGGAATCGGATGCTCGGCATGAGAAATAGCATTGAGGTTCGTGTCGAACAGTATGTGCGTGACGTCATGTAGCGCGGATGATGTGCCCGTCATTCGAGTTGACGATCGGTCTCCATATTTTCGTAGGTTGCCTCGCCGCAGAGAAGTAGAGCAGGTTATCTGCTCTCCCATGGGTGCTCGGTCACCATGTGACGAGTGTGGCCTTCTGGTCCATGTCGTTTGCGTCTCTGGACCGAGGAGCCTGATCCGGGATGCGATACGTGTGCCCCTAGGGCGGAGACGCACCTTCGAGCAGTGCTCCCTTCCATCTTGTTCCAGGTGACCGGTCGGGTGATGTGGATCGAACGAGGGGCGCAAACTCTAAATTCTCGGCGATTAATGATTTGGTCGAATTAGGGAAGCGAGGGAATGATGGTTGATGAGCGAGAGGCGCCACGCCCGTTGACTCTTATCTACACTCCCGTGGCAGAAGATTTTCGGGTTGCGCTGCGGACGCGAAGGCAGACGTTTGAGAGGGTGCAGTGGCAAGCCGCCAGGTTGCCAATATTTTTCTTGGTCGTGATGGCGATGCTTTTCGCTATTGTGGCCGACAATCTTAGGTATAGATTTCTTCCAGTCGTGGTGCTGAGCGTTTGCTCGGGGCTTTGGGTTCTTGCCCGTGGCATTGCTGCCCATAGGCAGGCGCGAGGCTTCGGGGGACATGCTGCCGTCACGGGGGAATGTCGAATTACCCTTGATGCATCTGGGATTCAGACCGTGACTGCCGAGACGTCCTCGGTCGTGAATTGGGCATATTTTCTCTGTCACGTGGAGACCGAGAGACACTTTGTATTGTTTGGTCCCCAGCAGGGGGCTACATTCATTCCCCTTCCCAAGCGAGCCATCGCGGAAGAGGGCGACGTGTCGTATCTTCGAGCCTTGCTAGATCGATACGTCAATTGTGGCGATGCAGTGAATTCGGTGAGCGATCGTTCATCGTAGCCGCCGCAACAGTTGGAAAGCCTCATTCGGGATATCGCGACTATCTTTCTGTAAGTTTGATGGCCCGGGTGTCTGGAGGGGGCGCACGCGGAAGGTGATTGTTCGGAGGGGCATGCCGTCTGTGGATGCCTCGAGGTGCGATGGTGTGGTGTCGGCTGCGAAAGGGGGCCGGTGCGAGGTGAGTCGTGGCCCGCTGTCGGGACTGGCTCGGCTGTGCACCTCCGGCACGCCCAGGCGGAGAGCCTGCGTGTCTTGCGAACCCACCAGAGTCGATGACGGACCTTTGTGAGGTGTACCAACCCCTCGGCCTCCTCGGCGTTCTGAACCCATCAGGGTTGATGACGGACTCTCGCCGGCGGCTGCATGCGCACGCCCGAGCAGCGTGAGTTCCGAACCCACCTGGATTGATGACGGACCCGACGGTAAAGCGGCAGGTCAGGGTACTGGCCGGGACCGGCGTGGAAGGTTGTTTTGCAGCGATCCGGCGGCAGTGCATCGTCGCAGGTCAGAGTGGTTGAGGTGGATGGCCGAGTGGGAGTGCGCGGGCCATTGAAATGAGGCAGATCAGGAGCCTCCGTCAGTCTGGAGAGCTTCGTCTTCCAGTTCCTCCCAGCGGTCGTCGTCGGCGTCGAGCATGCCGGCTTCGTCGTTGACGAAGAAGACACCCTCGTCGTAGCAGCGGGCGAAGACGCTCAGCATCTGTTCGATGCTGTGATAGGCGAGGCGAGGCGGGTAGCCGATCATCACGGTGAAGACGCGGGAGTGGGTGCCGTCGGGTGCTGGGACTGCGACGTAGAGGTCGCCCCCGCCCGTGGCGAGGAGGGGGAACCAGTCCTTCTCCGGTAGGGGAGGGGAGTCGCCGAAGTCCGCCCGGATCGCGGCGGCCTCGGTCAGGGACAGGGGTTCGTAGCCGGGGATGAAGGCGGCGTCGTCCTGGGTCTGGTCCGGTGTGTGTGTTACGCCGTTGCACAGGGTGAACCACGTGGTGACGTCTGCCGGGACCTGGCCGCCGAAGGCGTCGGCGATCTCGGTGGGGGCGGCTCCGGGGGTGCGGTGCTGGATGATGGGGCGGTTGAGCCGCTCCAGATGGGCCCAGAGCGCGCCCATCAGCGTTTCGAGCGTGGGACTGCTCACGACGTCACCTCACTCTCACGAGGAACTGGTCACCGCGTGACAGGCCTGCGTCTTCGTAGAACTGGCCGAGCGCGTTTCCGTGGCTGGAGTTTACCGATTGCGGGCTGAGAGTGAGGGTCGCGCCGGCGCCGCCCTCGAAGGTGCTGGCGAAGGGGTACTCCTCCCAGGTGCCGTCCGAGGCGAACCTGCGCGGGCGCGGGCGGCCGGCCTGGGCCTGGCGGCGGACCCGCCGCGACTGGCTCTCAGTCCGCTGAGCGTAGGTGACCAGGGCCGGGGCCCCGTTCTCCGTCGCGCGGAGGAAGTTGTCGGCCTGTGGTCGCCAGCGGCTCGAGTCGATGACGTGGACGGGCAGGGATTCGGCGACGCCTGCCGAGTCGACCACGAACTCCCGTGGGACGTGCGCCGCCAGGCCGAACGGGTCGCACCAGAGCAGCGGATTGTGCGGGTACGTCCACGGGTTGGGGGCCGGTAGCAGGCCGAGAGGGTCCTGGGTGACGTACCGGCCGGTGTTCGGGTCGTAGTGGCGGAAGTAGTTGTAGTGCCAGCCGGTCTCGTCGTCGATGTACTGGCCGGGGAAGCCGAGGGGCGCGGGAACGGCGCCGTCGTCGGGAGCCGTTCGGAGGCCCCACAGGGTGGTGTCCGCCGTCCAGGCCGTCGTTCCCCGCTCGTCGACGAGTTCTATCGGGCTACCGACGAGGTCGGTGACGATCGCGAAGAAGCGGCGGTCGATCTCCTCTTGGCCGGCGGTGTGGTGGGTCTGGGTGAGGAGCTGGGCTTCGCGGTGGTTCCAGGTGATCGTGGCGTCCGACGTGGTCTGCTCGATGAGTTCGCCGTCGTGCCAGGTGAACCACACCTCGGTGAGCACGGTTCCGTCCTCGGGGCGGATCTGCCGCTTGGCGACGCGGCGGCCGAAGGGGTCGTAGAGATAGCGCCAGACGCTGCCGTCGGGGGTGACGGTCTCGGTGAGCTGGTTCCGGGCGTTCCAGGCGTAGCACCAGGTGTCGGGCTTGCGGGAGAGACGGGTCACCTGGCGGCGCGTCGGGCGGCCAGCGGCGTCGTAGGAGTAGCGGGCGGCGCCGGCGCGGGTCAACAGGGTGCCAGCGTAATCGCGTTCGCCCTCGGTCGGGGTGTCCGCCGTGGACCAGCGGGCGCTCGTCTGGTTGCCGGCGATGTCGTAGGCGTATGACTCGTGTCGGCCGGAGGAGTGGGCGACGGCCGTCGGGCGGCCGACGGGATCGAGGGTGAAGGTGCTGGTGGTGCCGGCCCGGTGGTCGGTGAGCGCCGTCGGGTAGTGGTCTTGGCGGTAGGTGTAGCTGCGCCCGCTCAGGACTCGGCCCGTGGGGGCGGTGAGGGCGTGGTGTTCGAGTGCGCCGGCGCCGTTCCACTGGTGGGTGAGGGTGAGGTGCTCGCCGATGTGGCGGGCGATCTCGCGTCCGGTGGGGTCGTGGTCGAAGGTGATGGTGCGGCCGTCGGTGGTGAGGGTGGCGGGCCGGCCGTTGGGGGCGTGGGTCCAGGTGCTGGCGTGTCCGGACGGGTTCCGGCGTGACAGGAGTTGGCCCTCGGTGTCGTGAGTGAGGGTGAGGACGCGTCCGTTGACGGTCTCGCTGACGAGGTTGCCGAGGGCGTCGTGGACGCGGCTCAGCTCGACGCCGGGTGAGGCCGCGGAGACGACGCGGCCGAGCGGATCGTAGGTGTACGTGCAGGTGTCGCCGTCGGACGTCGTCATGGCGGTGCGCCGGCCCAGGGAGTCGTAGGCGCAGGACACGGTCTCGCCCAGGCTGTTGGTGAGTTCGGTGAGTTGGCCGACGGCGTCGCGTCGGTAGGTGGTCTCGCGGCCGTCGAAGTCGGTCTCCGAGGCGAGACGGCCGGCGGCGTCGAAGGTGTAGGTCCAGGTGGCCCCGAGAGCGTTGGTCACCTGGACGAGGTTGAGCTCGGTGTCCCGGGTGAGGCGGTGGGTGGCGCCGTCGGGCGTCGTGTAGGAGGTGAGCAGGTCGAACGGGCCGTAGGTGTGGCTGGTCTCAGCGCCCTTGGCGTCGTTGTGGGTGAGGAGGTTACCCTCGCCGTCCCAGGTGAAGGTGTCGACGGCACCGGTGGGGTCGGTGCGGCGCAGCAGCCTGCCCTCGACCGTCCAGGTGAACGTCGTCTCCGCGCCGTTGGGGTCGGTCAGGCGCGATGGCCGTCCGAAGGAGTCGCGGACGACGGAGGTGCTGCCACCGAGCGGGTCGGTGACCTCCAGTGGCAGGCCGGCGGCGTCGCAGCGTATGTGGGCGGTGTGTCCCAGCGTGTTGGTGACGGAGGCGATGCCGCCGTGCGGGTCGTAGGTGACGTGGGTGCGCCCGCCGGCGGGGTCCAGGATGGCGACGACGTTGCCCCGGGCGTCGTAGGCGCGGCTCCAGGTGCCGCCGTCCGGCTGGACGACGGTGCTGGGCAGCCCGAGGTCGTTGTACTCGGTGTGCTGCGTGCTGCCGTCGGGGCGGGTGACGGTGACGAGGTTGCCGTGCGGGTCGTAGTCGTAGCGGGTGGTGCGGCCTAGTGGATCGGTGACGGACAGCAGGTCGTGGTACTCCGTCCACTCCTTGCGCGTGACGTTCCCCAGGGGGTCGGTTTCGGCGACGAGTTGGAAGAAGTCGTTGTACTCGTAGGTGGTGGCGTGCCCGAGGCTGTTGGTGGCGATGGTGCGCCGGCGCTCGGGTTCGTAGTCGTAGCGGTAGGCCAGCACCCCGTCCGTGCCGGTGGTGAAGACACACCGGCCGGCCTCGTCGTACTCGTACCGGTACCAGGTGCCGTTGCGGTCCTCCCAGCGCGTCATCCGGCGTTCGGCGTCGTACTCGTAACGCAGCGGCAGCCCTGAAGAGTTGTAGACGCCGGCGAGGTTGCCCGCCGGGTCGTACTCGAAGGCGCGCAGTAGCGGCCGGTCCGGATCGTTGAGGAGAGTGAGGGCGGTGACGCGCCCGTCGTGGACCGCGACGCCGATTCGGTAGCCGCCGGAGTGGGTCACCTCGGTCGGCGCGCCGTGCTCGTCGTAGACGAAGGTGATCCGGTTGTCGTTGCGGTCGCTGATGGCGGTGATCGGCAGCTCGGTGCCGGGCCGGCCGGGGACCGGCGCGAAGTGGAGGGTCAGGCCCGTGTCGCGCTGCCGTACGGTGAGTTCACCGGCGTGCCGGCCGTCCCACGACAGTCCCCAGCGCGGCGCCTCCACCGGCATCACCGGCTGGTCGGGGTCCTTCCTCGGCACCGGATAGTGGAGGCACATGCCGTCGTCGGCGTAGTAGTCGACGCCGTAGTCGTCGAGTACAAGGCGTTGGTCGAGGGTGGAGGCCCAGGACGGCCCGAACCAGCGGCCGGCGCGGTAGGTGCTGAGGTGTTCCCTGGCGAGGGTCAGCGAGAGGACGCCGGGGAGCTCGACATCGGTCTCGCGCAGAGTCATCTCGCCGGTGATGACGTCGATCGGGTCGCCGATCAGGACACGGCCGATGCCGCGGATGCCCTGCTGGCGGAACATGGGGCCGAGGTTCCGGAAGTTGGCGGCGTACCGCCTGAGGCCGGTGGCCAGGCCGGCGGCCGTGGTGAGGCCTTTCATGCCGGGAATGCAGTCGAGGGCGGCGAAGGCGACGTCCCAGAGGGAGGCGCGGCCGTTGGCGTAGTCGTAGAGGGTGTCGGCCAACACCACCAGGGCGGCGGCGAGGAGGACCCAGGCCAGGGGGCCGCCGATGATCATGACGACGATACCGAGGACGGCGACGACGACCTTGCAGACCTCTACGATCGTGTCCCAGTTCTCCCGCACCCAGTGAACCGCGTCCTCCCACCAACTGCGGTTCTGGATACCGGCGTCGGACGCCTCGTCGATGTCCCGGGCCGCCTGACTCGCGGCCTCCTCCCGCATCTCGCGCGCCTGCTCGGCCAACTCCCGTGCGGCGGACAGCCGCTGCTCTGCGTCGTCCACCCGCGTCTGGGCCGCCGAGGCCGCCTCGTTGGCGGCGTTCGCGTCGCGGGTCGCCGCCCGCACATCCGCCTCGGACGGCGGCTCGACGTCGTCCCGCTCGCCTTCACGCTCTAAGCGTTCGGCCTCCTCGCCCGCGCGGGACACCCAGTCCTGGGCATCGGAGAGCGCACTCTGCGCGGAGCTGAGATCGGCCTGCGCGGCGATCGCCCGGTCGAGTGCGCGGTCCGCCATGCCCTGGGCCGTCTCGAGCTTCGGCCAGTAGGTCTGGAGGGCCTGGGCGCATAACGCGTAGGACGTCTCCAGCTTCTCCAAGTTGCCGGGCACGCCGTCGAACTCGCTGCGGAAGGCGTCCGCGGACAAGCCCGCCCAGTCCAGCACCGCCCGGTCTTCCGCCATGCCCCGAACCCGGCCGAGGGCCTCGCCGACGTCGTCGGCGAAGGTCTGCAACTCGTCGGCCAGTGACCTGATCTCGTCGGGATCCCCCGGTGTCGGATCGGAGTCCATGCCGACCGGACTCCAGTCAGTTGGTCGTGCCATCTCGTCCGCCCCCGCCCCCGCAGTGAACGTTCGGATCGTGCTGACAACGCGTCATCGACCATAGACGGGGCGAGTTCGAGGTTCAACAGTCTGGAAGATCGAAGTTGTCGGCTGCCCGAGATGGTGCCTCGGTGGCGGTGGCTGCCATCGTGGGTGGCGGCCCTTGGAGGGCAGGGAGGGAGAGTTGATGACGGCGTCCATCCCGACCTGGAACGACCGCCTCACGCGCGGGTTGCGAACCCCCCTGGGTTGACGTTCCAGGGTGTACTGCTGCTTGTGCTAGCCAGGGCGAATAGCCCTGGAGGCTGCGGCTGGCGAGGGACGTCGCGTCGTCGGTTGGGTGGCGCGGTCGGTGGGTCAGTCGCCGGCTGGGAGGAAGTCCGCTAGCGCGGCGGCGACGGCTTCGGGCTGCTCGTCGGGGATGAAGTGTCCGGCGTCGGGCACGACGATTCCGGTGGTGTTGTCGGCCCAGGGGCTGATGGCGGCGGCCATGTCCGGAACGGAGCCGTGGCTGCTGGAGATGCCGAGGACGGGCACGGTCAGGTGCCGCCGCTTGAGCGCCTCGCGGTTCTCGCGCGCCGACTTCGCGGCGTTCCGGTAGTACGCGAGGGAGGCACGCAGGCCGCCGTCGACGGCGACGGCGGCGGCGTAGTGGTCGAGTTCGGCGTCGTCGAACGTGCCGGGAGACAGGGCCTTCACCTTCAGGAACCAGCCGACGTACTCGCGTTCGCGGCCGGCGAGCAGCCTCTCGGGGAGGTCGGGCACGGCGTGGAACGCGAAATGCCAGGTCTTCCACGCGCGATCCGGGTCGGTGGGGATCGCCTCCGGGAGAGTGACACCGGGAATTCCGGCGTCCAGCAGGGCGACCCCGCGTAGTTGGCTCTCGTAGTTGAGGGCGAGGGAGAAAGCGACCCAGGCGCCGATGTCGTGGGCGACGAGGGAGTAGGTCGACACGCCGAGAGCTTGCACGGCGGCGTGGACGTGCGCGGCGACCGCGTGCGTGTCGTAGCCGCGCTCCGGACGCTCGGAGTGGCCCTGACCCGGCAGGTCGATCGCGATGACGTGGAACCGGCGGGTGAGGCCGGGCATCACCTTTCGCCAGGCCCACCAGGTCTGCGGGAATCCGGCGAGCAGCACGACGGCCGGGCCGGCTGGCCGTCCTCCCTCGACGGCATGGAGGCGGACGCCGTCCGCGTCGAGCCAGCGGTGAGTGAATCCGGCCAGGTGCGGTAGGGGCAGGTCGCGGACGGGGTTGCCTTCGGAGGCATGCGGAGCGCTGGTTGCTGGGCCGGCCACGGGGTCCTCCATCGGGGTCAGTGTTTTCGAAGGCTAACACATCTTGGACTGATCAGTTCAAGATAGGATGGTGGGCGACACGGTCCGAACGATCGACGCATCGGCAAGGAAGTGCCGCGTGGCAGGCAAGAAGCAGTTCGACATGGACACGGCGCTCGACGCCGCGATGATCCAGTTCTGGCGCGCCGGCTACGCCGACACCTCGCTGGACGACCTGTCCCGGGCGACCGGCCTGAACCGCAGCTCCATCTACTCCTCCCTCGGCGACAAGGACACCCTCTTCCTGCGCTGCCTGGATCGCTACGCCGCGCGCTACGGCGAGAAGTACGACGCCGCCCTGTCGGGTGCGGCCTCGGAAACCGTGGCCGCTGTTCGTGCGTTCTTCGACGTCACCCTCGATCGCATCGCCGATCCCGACCTACCCGACGGATGCCTGATCGCCCAGTCAGCCATGGCGATTCCAGCGCTGAGCCCGCGGGTCGCGGCGCACGCCAAGCAGGCGCTCGGCTTCCAGCGCCTGCGCCTGCGCGACGCGCTGAAGGCCGGCCGACTGACCGACCGGGACGCCGAGGCCCACGCCGTGCACTGCGTGGCCGTGAACCAGTCCCTCGCCGTCATGAGCAGGGCCGGGGCGAGCCCGGCGCAGCTCCTGGCTGTCGTGGGCGTGACCGTGGACGCGCTCACGCGGGCGCTGCGCGCGTGACGAACCTGATGCGACCGTCGGGCTCGCCGTCCGGCACGCACGGTCATGCCGCGATCGGCAGCTCGGTGGGCCTGACCCCGGCCGCCCCGTAGGTGTCCCGTGGCCGAATGCGGTGCTGCGGCCGGCCCCTGGGAGGTGCACCGCGTGCGACGATATTGAATCGATCGGGTGAGCGAGGGGTGGAGATCGATGGGGTGCAGACGGGCCGTCAGAGCCGCCGGGGTCATGGCGGGAGTGGTCGCGCTGGCCGGTTGTGGTGGGGACGGCTGGCCGGGGGGCCCGGGGGCCGCGCTGGCCGGGATGGACGCCGCGGAGGTGGCGTTCGCCTCGATGGAGGCGATGGCCGGCGCCGACGCGGTGCGTATCCGGTATGAGGCGCGGGAGGACGGGATGACGGGGGAGGTGCATCTCACCTCGGGCGGCGAGTGCTCGGCCACCATGACGAGCGACGAGTACGGCAACATGGAGGTGCTCCGGCGGGGAGACCACATGTGGGTCGGCGGAGACGGCTGGTTGGCGGCCGTCTCCGCGGAGGCCGACGACGATGAGCTGGTGGAGGCCGCGAGGGAGATCCTCCAGGAGCGCTACCTGCACATCGACCTCGCCGCCGAGGACTCGGCCGGGGTGGATGAGATGGCCGCCCTGTGCTCCCTCGACGAACTGACCTCCGCCTCGGGCTCGCCTCAGGAAGACGAAGGCGATTACGGAGACGTGACGTTCGACGGGGCGGACTTCTTCGGCGGCACGCCGACCGTCACGCTGAGCACCACCACGCCGCGGGGCGAGATCGTCGTGCGGGTGGCCGCCGTCGGGAGGCCCTACCCGCTGGAGTTCTCCCGCGAGCTCGACGGTGGTTACGAGCACCTGGAGATGACCTACGACGAGCCCCTGTACTTCCGCGCGCCCGATCCCGACCAGACGATGGAGGTCGTGACCTTCCAGCAGGAGCTGATGGAGCGCTACTTCAACGAGCCGGTCCGAAGCTAGCGTTTCACGCCCGCGGCGAGACCCAGCGGTGGTAGGCGGCCATGTCGACGTTGCCACCGCACACGATGGTGGCCACGTGTCGGCCGGCGAAGCGGTCGCGGTCTTCGAGGATCGCCGCGATGCCGAGCGCTGCTGACGGTTCGACGACGAGGCCGGCGTGGTCGAGGAGCATCCGCATGCCGGCGGTGATCGACGCCTCCCGGACCAGGACGGCGTCGTCGGCGACCAGGAGGAGGTCGTCCAGGACGGCCGGGATGGGACGCCGGCCGGCGACGCCGTCGGCGATGGTGTCGGTCGAGTCGGTGGTGACGACGCGCCGTTGGCGCCACGAGTGCGTCATCGCCGGTGCGCCCAGCGGCTGGACGCAGATCACCTCGACCTCGGGCGCCATGGCCTTCACCACATGGCCGACGCCGGTTGCCAGTGCCCCGCCGCCGAGCGCGATCAGGACGGCGTCGAACGACGGTGCGGTGGCCACCAGTTCCAGGCCGATGGTCGCCGCGCCCTCGCAGGTCTCGATGTCCAGGCTGTCCTCGAGCAGCCGGATGCCGTCGTGGCGCGCGATGGCCGCGGCCCGCTCCCGCGCCAGCTCGTGGTCGCCGTCGACCAGTTCCAACCTGGCGTCCAGCGCGCGGATGCGGTCGAGCTTGGCCGCGGTCGCGAAGCGGGACGCCACGACGGTGACGTCGAGCCCCCGGCCGCGAGCGGACCAGGCGAGTGCCTGGCCGAGGTTGCCCGCGCTGGCGCACACCACGGCCTGCGCGCCGTGGTCGGCGAGCAGGCTCGCGACGAGCTCGGTGCCGCGAGCCTTGAAGCTGCGGACCGGGTTCGCCGTTTCGAGCTTGATGCTCACGGCGCACCCGAGGCCGGGCTCCAGCGCCTCGCAGCGGTACAGCGGGGTGTCGAGGAACATCGGGTCGATGACCCGGCGAGCCGCCCGGATCCGAGCGGTGTCGAGGCGCGTCTCCTGCATGACACCGAAGCGTAGGGCCGCGTGGGCGCCGGTGGGTGCCCGCCGGCGGGCCTGGGCGGGCCGGCTTGAACACCAGCGCGAGGCTGGCGGCCGGGGAGTCGGCCAGCGGCGCTTCCCGGCAGGGGTGCGTCTTCCGCGGCCCGGGTGACGCGTCGGTGCCGGGCCGCGGGAGGGGTTCCGCTACTTGCTGACGGCGAAGCGCATCAGGGCGTGTTCGTCGCCCTGCTTGATCTTCCCCGTCTCGTTGATCACCTCGAGTTTCCAACTGGTGCCCGCGCGCGTGGCCTTGGCCACCGCGCAGCCGTTGTCCTGGCCGAGCAGGCTGGGCCAGATGTCGGCGACCTGCTGGGTGCTGCCGCCGGTCGCGTCGTACACCTTGAAGCTGATGTTGCGTGCCTTCTGGAAGGAGCTGCCCTTCTTGAAGGCGGCGGCGACGAACACGATCGACGTGATGTTGGTCGGTATGCGCGCGAACTCGACCGTCACCGTCTCGTCGTCGCCGTCCCCGCGGCCGGTCTGGTTGTCGCCGCTGTGCACCAGGGAGCCGTTGCCCATGGGGTCGTGCGAGTCGAGGCCGGCCAGGCGCACCGGGTCGGCACCCTGCATGGCGATGGCGATCAGGTCCAGGTCGGTGCCGGCCTTGCGGCGGAGCACGCCCAGCACTCCGCCGCTGGTGCCGGCCGTGGGGTCCCAGGACACCCCGATGGACAGATGGGTCACTCCGTCCAGGTCCGCGGGGCCCTGTTCCTTGGTAAGCGTGATCATTTCTGGTCATCCTCTGGCCGGTTGGACTGTCGTACGCACAGTGTGCCGAGAAATCCCCGGAGTTCTGCGCTTCGGTTCCATTTCGTCCTGAGATGCCGCGTGTTGAGCGGACCGCCCGTCAGGCGCCGGCGCGCAGGGCGGCGCCGATGAGGGCGATGCCCTCGTCGATCTCGTGGGCCGGGCCCGCCGCGTAGCCGAGGACCAGGCCGGGTGGGCCGGGGGTGATCCGGTGCCAGGACAGGGGGTGTGCCTTGACGCCCCGGGCCAGGGCGGCCGCGGCGAGGTCGGTGTCGCGGAGGCCGGCTCCGTGGGTGTCGAAGGTGACCATGAGGTGCAGGCCGGCGGCGGCGCCGTGGACACGGGCGCCTGGCAGGTGGGTTCTGACGGCCCGCAGCATCGCGTCCCGGCGTCGACGGTGGCGCAGCCGGAGGTGCCGCAGGTGTCGTTCCAGTTCGCCGGAGTCCATCAGGCGGGCGAGGACGAGCTGGGTGAGGACGCCGTTTCCGAGGTCGGCGTGTCTCTTCGCGGTCAGCAGGGCGTCGCGTCGGGCCGAGGGGGCGAGGAGCCAGCCCACCCGGAGCGCGGGCGCGAGGAGTTTGGAGACGCTGCCCGCGTAGTGGACGCCCTCGGGCAGCAGTGAGCGCAGCGCCGGCACCGGGGGCCGGTCGTAGCGGTGTTCGGCGTCGTAGTCGTCCTCGATGAGCAGCCCGCCGTCGGCGGCCCAGCCCAGCAGTTCGCGGCGGCGCTCCCCGTCGAGGACGACTCCGGTGGGGAACTGGTGGGCCGGGGTGAGCAGCACGGCGGGGGCGCCGCTGGCGCGCAGCGCCGCGACGTCGAGTCCGCGCTCGTCCACGGGGATCGGGACGGGCGTGTGGCCGCCGTACGCCAACTGCTGACGGGTGCCGAGCGATCCGGGGTCCTCGACGGCGACGCGGCGGATCCCGTCCGCCCGCAGGAGCTGCCCCAGCAGGGCGAGGGCCTGCGCGACGCCGGCGACCACGATCACCTCGTCGGGGTGGGCGCGGATGCCGCGGTTGCGGGCCAGCCAGCCGACGACGGCCCGGCGGAGCGCGGGGGCGCCCCGGGGGTCGCCGTAACCGAGGTCGGTCCGGCTGACGTCGGTGAGCACGGCACGTTCGGCGCGCAGCCAGCTGGTCCGGGGGAACGCGGCGAGATCGGGAACGCCGGGGGAGAGGTCGATGCGGCAGGGCAGGGCGCGCAGGAGGTCGACGGCGCCGTCCCGGTCGGCCGAGTCGAAGAGCGCGGGCCCCGGCGCGGTGGCGTCGCGGGCCGGTGCGCGGGGGGCGGCGGGGGCCACCACGACCACCGTGCCGAGCCGGCCGCGACCGGCGATCTGCCCCGACTCGGCGAGCCGCCGGTACGCCTCGGTCACCACGCCCCGGGTGACGCGCAGTTCGGCGGCCAGCACGCGGCTGGCGGGCAGCCGGGTCCCGACGGGCAGCCGGCCGTCGGCGACGGCGGAGCGCAGCCGCTCGGTGAGCCAGGCGGTGCGCCCGCCCGGCGGCGCCTGCCCGATGTCGAGCTGGAGGAAGTCGGAGCCGGAGGGCGTGCCGGAGTCCCGGGACGGCTCTTTGGACCCCTCGGACGGGGGCATCGTGGATCTGCCCATGCCGTCCATTGTGCGGGCAGGGTGAACCGCATGGACACGTCTTCCGTTTCCCTCGTCCGACTGCTGCCCGGGATGGCCGGGATGGCGCTGGTCGGCAGCAGCGTCACGGTCTCCGGCACCCTCGTGGACGCCCCGCTGTTCACGGCCCAGGCCGTGCGGTACGTGGCCGCGACCGCGATCCTCCTGGTCATCGCGCGGTTCGCCGGTGCCCGGCTGGTGTGGCCACGCGGACGGGAGTGGCTGTGGCTGACCGGCCTCGCGGCGACCGGTCTCGTGCTGTTCAACGTGGCCGTGGTCAGGGGTGTCGCGCACGCCGAGCCCGCGGTGATCGCCGTCGCGGTCGCGTGCGTACCGCTGGTCCTCGGCGTGGTGGGACCGCTGTTGGAGCGGCGCGGGCCGAGCCGGCAGGTCCTGTTGGCGGCGCCCGTCGTCATGGCGGGCGCGGTACTGGTGGAGGGGACGGGCCGCACCGATGCCGCCGGGGTGGCCTGGGCGGCGCTGGTCCTGGGCTGCGAGGCCGGGTTCACGCTGCTCGCGGTGCCGGTGCTGGGGCGGCACAGCCCGTGGGGGGTGTCCGTGCACGCGACCTGGCTGGGCGGCCTGATGCTGGCCCTGCTCGGCGCGGCGGCGGAAGGTCCCACGGCCGTACGGGAGTTGTCCGCGTCCCAGTGGGTGGCCGCCGGCTACCTGGCGCTGCTGGTCACGGCGGTCGCCTTCGTGCTGTGGTACTCGACGGTGCGCGCCGTGGGGGCCGGGCACGCCGGACTGCTCACCGGCGTCGCACCGCTGGCCGCGGCGGCCGTCGGCGCGGCCGCGGGCTCCGGCATGCCGCGTCCTTCGGTCTGGTTGGGCATCGCCGTGGTGGTCGTCGGCCTGGGCATCGGCCTGCGGCCACGCGGCACGGGCCCCGGTCGGCCGACTGAGGCGGAGGCCGCGCCCACCGGGGTGCGCTCCGGGTGACCGGATGGCGGGCAACGGGCCTGGTGCACAGGGGACTTCCCGCGCGTCGGCTCGGTCGACGCCCGGCCGGCTCGGGGCGAATCGCCCGTGGGGGGTGGAATGGGCCCCTGGTGGTCGGTTGCCCGCCCGGTTTCCGACGGCAGAGGTATTGCCCTCGTTCACCGAGTGCCGATTGGGTGCCCGGGTGATTTCCAGACCCACACCCCCCGCCGCGTTGCTGGCGGCCACCCGGCGGCGGTTCCTGACCGTCTCCGGTGCCGCCGCCGCGCTCGCGTTCTCCGGTGCCCTGCCCGGAATCAGTCCGGCCTCGGCCACGTCCGCCCCCAGCCCCGCCGACGACCCGTTCACGCTCGGGGTCGCCTCGGGCGACCCGCTGCCCGACGGGGTCGTCCTGTGGACCCGCCTGGCCCCCGACCCGCTCGCCCCGTTCGGCGGCATGGACCGGCGGACCTACCCGGTGCGGTGGGAGGTGGCCACCGACGAGCGCTTCAGCCGCGTCGTGCGGCGCGGAACGACCCACGTCGGCCCCGAGTTCAGCCACTCCGCCCACGTCGACGTCCGTGGCCTCGAACCGTGGCGGGAGTACTTCTACCGGTTCCGCTGCGGAGGCTTCATCAGCCCGGTGGGGCGGACGAAGACCGCGCCGTCCCCCGAGCAGCTCGTGCCCCGCCTGTCGCTCGCCTTCGCGTCCTGCCAGGCGATATGGGA
Organism: Streptomyces sp. NPDC127098; assembly: GCF_042722465.1. Lineage (NCBI taxonomy): Bacteria > Bacillati > Actinomycetota > Actinomycetes > Kitasatosporales > Streptomycetaceae > Streptomyces > Streptomyces sp. NPDC127098. Next base: position 65,981 of record NZ_JBHXFJ010000023.1, on the reverse strand, counting down.
GGGCTGGTACACGGCCTACCGGGACCTCGCCGCCCGCCGTCACGACGTCGTGCTGTTCCTGGGCGACTACATCTACGAGTTCGGCAACGACCGCGGCATCCGGCCGGGCGACGGCGACGAGCACAACACCCGCCAGGCCGTCACCCTGGACGACTACCGGCAGCGCTACGCCTACTACAAGCTCGACCCGGACCTCCAGGAGGCGCATCACTCCGCCCCGTGGATCGTCGTCCTCGACGACCACGAGGTCGTCGACAACTGGGCGGACCTCAACGCGGGAAGCACCCCGTCGGACCAGTTCCTGGTGCGCCGGGCCAACGCCTTCCGGGCCTACTGGGAGCACATGCCGCTGCGTTCGGCGCAGACCCCGCAGGGTCCCGACATGCAGCTGTACCGCCGGCTCGGCTACGGGCGGCTGGCCGAGTTCTCGATGCTCGACACCCGCCAGTACCGCGACGACCAGGTGAACGGCGACGGGATCAAGCCGCCGAACGACGCGACCGCCGACCCGGCGCGCTCCCTCCTCGGCCTCCCCCAGGAGCGGTGGCTGCTCGACGGGCTCACCGCGTCCGACGCCCGCTGGAACGTCCTGGGCCACCAGACGGCCATCACCCTGCTCGACACGGTGTCCGGGCCGAACGTGGCCGTGCCGATGGACACCTGGGACGGGTACAGCGCCTCCCGGGACCGCCTGCTCGGCGGCATCGCGGAACGCGGGATCCAGAACGTCGTCAGCCTCGCCGGCGACCTGCATCGCAGCGTGGTCAGCGACCTCGCGCTCGACTTCCACGACCCGGACTCCCGGGCGGTGGCCACCGAGTTCGTCGGCACGTCGATCACCTCAGGACTCGACGGCGAGGACCTGGACGCCGGAGGGCAGGTGCTGCTCGACGAGAACCCGCACATGAGGTTCGGCAACTTCCAGCGCGGCTACGTCAGTTGTGAGATCACCCCGGAGCTGTGGCGGTCCGACTTCCGCGTCTGCGACCGGGTCACCGTCCCGGACGGCACCGTCAGCAGCCGCGCCGTGTTCGCCGTCGAGAACGGCGTCCCCGCCGTCCAGCAGGCCTGAGGAGCCGCACTGTGAAGAAGACCCTCATCAGCACCGTGGCCGTGGTCCTGCTCGGCACCGCCGTGGCCACCGGCGGCCCGTCGGACGAGGCGCGCGCCGCCGCGCCGCGCTCGAACGTCGTCCTCTCGGCGGCGCCCGCGGCCCTGACCGCCAACGAACTCCCCTGCCTGCCCACGACGCTCGCCGTCACCATGACCAACACGGGCACCGAACCGGTCTTCGCCGACGCGACGATGGCCGCCGAGGAGCCGATCGCGCTCTCGGACACGGTGTTCTCGACCTACCTTCCGGCCACGGATCCCGACCAGCCCGTGAGCCGTTCGGTGGGAGTGCGGGTGCCGCGAGGCACCGAGCCGGGCACCTACGACATCACGGTGGCCAGCGGCAGGCAGCGCGTCGTCGTGCCCCTCACGGTCGAGGCCGTCCCCGAGCCGGGCCCAGGGGCGAACCTGGCCTACGGCCAGCAGGCGACCGCCTCGTCCACGCACGGCAACTTCAAGGTCTGCGGCGCCGTGGACGGCGACAGCGACTACCGCAACTGGTCGACCAGGACCGGGTGGAACGACGGCACCAGGGGGGCGTTCCCCGACTGGCTGGCCGTCACCTGGCCCGAGCCGGTCGAGCTCGGACGGATCGAGACCGTCACCTACGGCACCCCGACGCGGCCCGCCGCGCTCCAGGGCATCAAGGACTTCGACGTCCAGGTGCGGTCCGGCGGCGAGTGGCTGACCGTCGGCTCCTACCGCGACAACACGCTCGACCGCGTCGTGACCACGTTCGACCCGGTCACGACGGACGCGATCAGGGTCGTCGTCCACGCCTCGAACAGCGCCGACTACTCCCGGATCCTGGAACTCGAGGCGTTCGCCCCGCAGTAGGAGGCTCAGGAGGCGGCGTCACCATCATTGAACAGAATGCGACATGTACATAACCTTTCTGGCGCGTTCCCCCGCTCGTTCCTGTTCGAGATCGATGAAGGGGCCACCAGACATGTCGCACTCGCACGCGCACTCCGACGACCGGCCCGTCCGGGCCGTGAGCCGCAGACGTCTCCTGGAAGTGGGGGCCGCCGGGTTCGGCGCGCTCGCGCTCGGCGGGGTCGTCGGCGGTGGCACCGCCCGCGCCGTCGGGCGGGCCGGTTGGGAGCCGCCGGCCAACGGCTACCCGGAGTGGAACAACAACATCGCCGTCTTCGACGTCGGTGCCGAGCCGCCGCACACCACGCTGATGCCCTACGCCGACGTCGAGCAGGCCCTGACCGGCGACCGGACCAGGTCGCCGTGGCGTCTCGACCTCGACGGGACATGGAAGTTCGCCTACGCCGACCGCCCGGAGGACCGCGATCCGGAGTTCCACAGGACCGACCTCGACGACAGCTCCTGGGACACCATCCCGGTGCCCTCCTGCTGGCAACTGCACGGCTACGACCGCCCGATCTACGTCAACATCACCTATCCGTGGTGGGGTCCCAACGGCCTGGGGGAGGAGGCCCAGCCGCCGTTCGCCCCGACCCGGTACAACCCGGTCGGCCAGTACCGCCGCACCTTCACCGTCCCGGAGGGGTGGTCGGGGCGGCGGGTGTTCCTGCACTTCGAGGGCGTCAAGTCGGCGTTCTACGTGTGGGTCAACGGCGAGCCGGTGGGCTACCGCGAGGACTCCTTCACCTCGGCCGAGTACGACATCACGTCCCACCTGCGCGGCGGCACCAACCAGATCGCGGTGGAGGTCTACCGCTACTCCGACGGCGACTGGCTCGAGGACCAGGACATGATCCGGCTGAGCGGCATCTTCCGCTCGGTCCATCTCTTCTCGACGCCGGTGGTCCACCTCCGGGACTTCAAGCTCGACACCCCGCTGAGCGACGACTACACGGCGGCCGAACTGGCCGTCACCGCGTCGGTGCGGGCCTACGCCGAGGACGCCGCCACCGGGCGGTACACCGTGGAGACGCAGCTGTACGACGCCGGCGGCGACCCCGTGTGGTCGCGGCCGTTGAGCCAGCGCGTCGACGTCGGCTCGGTGCCGGCCGGCGAGGACGTCACCGTGTGGGCCGCCAGGGCGGTGCCGCGGCCGAGGCTGTGGTCGGCGGAGCACCCGTATCTCTACACGGCGGTGCTGCGGCTGCGCGACCCGGCGGGGCGGGTCGTCGAGACCCTGTCGCACCGGGTCGGCCTGCGCGAGTTCGCGCTGCGGGACGGGCTGATGCGGATCAACGGGCGGCCGGTGTCGTTCCGCGGCACCAACCGGCACGAGATGCACCCCGAGCGCGGCATGTCGCTCACCCGCGCCGACATGGTGCGGGACATCGAGGTCATGAAGCGGATGAACATGAACACGGTCCGCACCTCGCACTACCCGAACAATCCGCTGTGGCTGGAACTCACCGACGCCTACGGCCTGTACGTGGTCGACGAGACCAATCTGGAGACGCACGGCATCCGCGACGAGTACCCAGGCGACCACCAGGACTGGACCGAGGCCTGCCTGTTCCGGGCCAGGAACATGGTGCACCGGGACAAGAACCACGCCTCGGCCGTCATCTGGTCGCTGGGCAACGAGGCCGGCGGCGGCTCCACCTTCGTCGCCATGCGCGACTGGATCCGCGGCTACGACCCGACCCGCGTCATCCAGTACGAGGGCGACGACCGCCCCGAGATCAGCGACATCCGCTCGGAGATGTACACCAGGCCCGCCCAGGTCGAGCAGCGCGCGGGGAACACCGCCGACACCCGGCCGTTCGTGCTGATCGAGTACTCCCACTCGATGGGGAACTCGACGGGCAACTTCAAGAAGTACTGGGACATCATCCGCCGCCACGACGTGCTCCAGGGCGGCTGGATCTGGGACTTCGCCGACCAGTCGCTGGTCTGGCCCACGCCCGCCCGCACCGTCTTCACCGAGGCGGGTCCCGCCGGGCTGCGGGGCGAACTGCTCGCGCCGAGCGGCCGCTTCGACCGCGAGACGGGCGTCTTCGGTGGCACCGTCTTCGCGCGCGACGCCGGGCTCGACATCACCGGCTCGCTGACGCTCGAGGCATGGGTCACCCAGCACGTGACCGGCGGCCACCAGCCCGTCCTCGCCAAGGGCGACACGAGTTACGCCCTGAAGGTGACCGGCCGGTCCCTGGAGTTCTTCATCCACTCGGGCGGCCAGTGGGTCACCGCCAGTTGGCCGGTGCCGGCGGACTGGACCGGCACCGAGCACCACGTGGCGGGCGTCTTCGACGCGGCGGCCGGGACGTTGACCCTGCACGTCGACGGCCAGGCGCGGGCCACCACCAGCACGACCCGGCGGCCGGACGTCACCGCCGCCCCGCTCGCGCTCGCCACCGACGCCGACAGCCAGACCCGGGAGTTCAGCGGCACCGTGCGGCGGGCACGCGTCTACGCCCGCGCGCTGACGGTGGCCGAACTCGCCTCCGCCGAGCGCGGTCCCGGCGACGACGGCGTGCGGTTCTGGTTCGACGCGGCCACCGTCGACGTCACCCGGATCGATCCCGACCGGCCGACGTTCCTCGCCTACGGCGGCGACTGGGGCGACAACCCCAACGACGGCGCGTTCGTCGCCGACGGCGTCGTCACCGCCGACCGCGGCCACACCGGCAAGGCCGCCGAGGTCAAGCGGGTCTACCAGGCGATCAACGTGACCGCGACGGACGGAGACGCGGCCGCCGGCCTGATCACCGTCACCAACGAGTACCTCTTCACCAACCTCCGAGAGTTCGAAGGAAGTTGGGCACTGGTCCTCGACGGCGAGGTGGCCCGGCGGGGCCGGCTCAGCCGCTCCCAGCTCGACATCCCGCCCCTGTCGAGCCGGGAGATCACCGTGCCGCTGCGGCTGCCGGCCGACCCGGCGCCGGGCGCCGAGTACTTCCTCGAACTGTCCTTCACCACCCGGGAGCGCACGCCGTGGGCGGACGCCGGATTCGAGGTGGCCAGGCAGCAGCTCCCCGTCGACGCCGGCGCGCCCGCCGTGACGCCGCGCCCGCTGGACTCCGTGCCGGCGCTGCGCCACGAGGACGGCGACACGGCCGTGACAGTCACCGGGGAGGGCTTCTCCGTCACCATCGACAAGGGCACCGGGACCATCACCTCCTACGAGGCAGGCGGCGCCCGACTGGTCGACTCCGGGCCCGCGCCGAACTTCTGGCGCGCGCCCACCGACAACGACCGGGGCAACGGCCAGCACCTCCGCAACCAGACCTGGCGCGACGCCGGCGCCGACCGGACGGTGACCGGCGTGCGGGTGCGGGCGTTGCGGGACCGGGCCGTGGAGATCGCCGTCGAGGGCACCCTGCCCACCACCGTGCGGTCCACCTACACCACGACCTACACCGTCTTCGGCAACGCCGAGATCAGGGTCGACCACACGCTGCGCCCCGGCGCCGCCAGCCTCCCCTACATCCCGGAGGTCGGCACGCTCCTGTTCCTGCCCGGCCGGCTCACCACCCTGCACTACTACGGCCGGGGCCCGGAGGAGAACCAGTGGGACCGCGCCAACGGCACCGACGTCGGCCGGTACTCGTCCACCGTCGCCGAGCAGTGGACCCCGTACATCCGCCCGCAGGAGAACGGCAGCCGGACGGACGTGCGGTGGGCGGCGCTGACGGACGACACCGGCGCGGGGCTGCTCGTCTCCGGCGAGCCGCTGCTGGAGATCAACGCCTCCCACTTCACGCCCGAGGACCTGTCGGTCGGCAGGCGGCACGACTACCAGCTCGACCCCAGGGAGGAGGTCGTGCTGCGGGTGAGCCACCGCCAGATGGGCGTCGGCGGCGACGACAGCTGGGGCGCGCACACGCACGACGAGTTCAAGCTGTTCGCCGACCGGGAGTACGCCTACACCTACCGACTGCGGCCGCTCGCCGACGTCGGTGAGGCGACGGCGGCCACCCGCCGCCCGACGGCGCTGGACTGAGCACGCCGAGGGCCCCCGCCCCTGGGCGGGGGCCCTCGGCCGACGGTGCCGCCGGATTGCCCCGCGCGACAGCGCCAGCCTCTCTGACGGGGTGTTAGGGTCACCGCGTGGTCACGGCCTCGTCTCTCACCGTCACGGCGCGGGTCCGCTCCCGGACCCGTCCCGGGCGCCTGTTGTGGGTGAGCGCGCTTCTGCTCGCGCTGGTCTACATGCACGGCGTCAGCGCGGAAGGCGTGCTGGCCCACCTCGCCCCCGGCAGCTCGACCCCCGTGGTCTGCGACGGCCAGACCGAGCAGGCGGCGGCGGAGGACACGACCGAGCGGCCGCGTGAGGGCCACGGCTCGTACCAGTCGGCCGACTCGTGCGCCGCCGGGCAGCCGCAGTCCGGCCCCGGGCTGGCGCAGCCGGGCCCGGCGGTCACCGATCGGGCGCCGCTCCCGCCGCCCGACGCCTTCCCGACCGCCCTCGGGGACCGGCCACGGCCGGCGGGTCCCGCCGCCGGCTCGGCGGTCACGGCGATCCTGCGGATCTAGACCTCGGCGCGGCGTCCCTCCACCGCCGCACCTCCGCGCGGCTCCGCCGCCTCCGGGCTTCCCGTTTCCTTCCGCGCCGAGGCGCGCCGTCTCCCACCGCGGTCGACGGCCGTCTCCGCCCGCCCGCGTCCGCCGGCTTCCCCGTCGCCGTGCCGGCGCGCCTCCGTACCGATCCCTGCCCTCCGAGAGCGAGACCATGACCTCTCAGACCGTCACCGCATCCCCCGAGACCGCCCCGACCGGCCGCTCCGCGCTGCCCGGTCTGGTCGGCAACACCCCGCTGCTGCGGATCGCGGAGCCCTTCACCCCGACCGGCCGTGGTTTCTGGGCCAAGCTGGAGGGCTTCAACCCCGGCGGCATCAAGGACCGCACCGCCCTGCACATGGTCGAACGGGCCCGGGCCCGGGGCGAGCTGCGGCCTGGAGGCCGCGTCATCGAGTCCACCAGCGGCACGCTCGGCCTCGGCCTGGCCCTGGCGGGCCTGGTGTACGGCCACCCGGTCACCCTGGTCACGGACCCCGGCCTGGAACGCTCACTGACCAGGCTGCTGACGGCACACGGCGCCGAGGTCGACGTCGTGTCCGAGCCGCACCCCGCCGGCGGCTGGCAGCAGGCCCGCCGCGACCGGGTGCGGCTGCTGCTGGCACGCCATCCTGGCTCCTGGTGCCCTGACCAGTACCACAACCCCGACAACGTCTCGGCCTACACCCCGCTCGCCCTCGAACTCGCCTCCTCGCTCGGCCACATCGACGTGCTGGTGTGCAGCGTCGGCACCGGCGGCCACTCAGCCGGGATCTCCCGCGTCCTGCGGCAGCTCTACCCGGAGCTGACCGTCGTCGGCGTGGACACCGTCGGCTCGACGATCTTCGGCCAGCCCGCCAGGCCCCGGCTGATGCGCGGCCTGGGGTCGAGCATCCACCCGAGCAACGTGGCGTACGAGCACTTCTCGGAGGTGCACTGGGTGGCCCCGGCCGAGGCGGTGTGGACCTGCCGTCGGCTCGCCGCCTCGCACTACGCCACCGGCGGTTGGAGCGTCGGAGCCGTCGCCCTGGTCGCCGGCTGGTTCGCCAGGACCCGACCCGCCGAGGCCCGCGTCGTGGCGGTCTTCCCCGACGGCCCGCAGCGTTACCTCGACACCGTCTACCACGACGACTACTGCGCGGCCCACGGCCTGCTCGACGCGCCACCGGCGGCGGAGCCGGAGACGGTGGACCGCCAGGACGAGAAGGAGGCGACGCGCTGGACCCGGTGCGCGCACGTCACCGACCCGCTCGGCCGGCACGACGACGAGGAGGGCGAGTCCAGGTGACCTCCGTGATCAGGCAGCTTCGCTCCCACGAGCGCGGCGTCCGGCTGTTGATGGTCAACCAGTTCACCATCAACCTGGGCTTCTACATGCTCATGCCCTACCTGGCCGGCCACCTCTCGGGGACGCTCGGCCTCGCGGGATGGCTGGTCGGCCTGGTGCTCGGGGTGCGGAACTTCAGCCAGCAGGGCATGTTCCTGGTCGGCGGGACGCTGGCCGACAGGTACGGCTACAAGCCGCTGATCGTGGCGGGGTGCGCGCTGCGGACCGCCGGTTTCGCCACCCTCGGCCTGGTGGACTCACTGCCCGCGCTGCTCGCCGCCTCCGCGGCCACCGGGTTCGCCGGCGCGCTGTTCAACCCGGCCGTCCGCGCCTACCTGGCGGCGGACGCGGGGGAACGGCGGGTCGAGGCGTTCGCGCTGTTCAACGTCTGCTACCAGGCCGGGATCCTGCTCGGGCCGCTCGTGGGCATGGCGCTGACCGGCATCGACTTCCGCGTCACCTGCCTGGCGTCCGCCGCGGTCTTCGGCGCGCTCAGCGTTGTGCAGATCCGCGCGCTGCCGCCCCGCGGCGCCGCCGACGCCCCGCCGGGCGGCGGCGCCGGCGAGCGGGGGAGCGTCTGGTCGCGCTGGGTGAGCGTCGTGGCCAACCGGCCGTTCCTGCTCTTCTCGACGGCCATGACCGGCTCGTACGTCCTCTCGTTCCAGGTCTATCTGGCGCTGCCGCTCGAGGTACGACGGCTCGGGGGCGAGGGGGAGGCCGGCACGGCGGCGGTGGCCGTGCTGTTCGCGGTCTCCGGGCTCGCCACGATCCTCGGGCAGACGAGGGTGACCGCCTGGTGCCGGGCCAGGATGGCGCCGGGCCGGGCGCTGGCCCTGGGCGTGACGACGATGGGGCTGGCCTTCGTGCCGCTGCTGGCCGCCGGCGCCGTGCCAGGGCAGCAGGACGGCGTCGGCCGGTGGCTGCTGGCGACCGCCCCTTCGACGCTGGCCGCGCTGCTCCTCGCCGTGGGGACGATGATCGCCTACCCGTTCGAGATGGACACCATCGTCCGTCTCTCCGGCGACCGGCAGGTCGCCACCCACTACGGCCTCTACAACACCGTCTGCGGGGTGGGCATCACGCTGGGAAACCTGCTGACCGGCGCCGTGCTCGACGCCGCGCGCGAGGCGGGGTTGGCGGCGCTGCCGTGGGTCGCGCTGCTCGCCCTCGGCGTGACGTGCGGCGGCGCCGTCCTGCTCCTCCACCGGTCGGGCCGCCTCGCTCCGCCGGCCGCCCCGGAGCCGCGGCCCGTCCCGGTCTGACGGCCGGAAGCCCCTTGGTGGAATATACCCCGGAGGGGTATAGTTTCGGTGCCCGGCGAGACAGTCGCCACCGACCCGAGGGGTGATCCCATGCGGCACGAGGCCGACGACGCGCAGGCGCCCGCGCACCACCACCAGGACCACGGGCAGCACGGGCCCCACCCGACCGCCGGGGGCGCGCCGGTCGGATGGGGCATGGCCGTCAGGGCGACGCTCCACTGCCTCACCGGCTGCGCGATCGGCGAGGTGCTCGGCATGGTCATCGGGACCGCGCTGGGCTGGGGGAACGCGCCGACGATGGTGCTGGCCATCGCGCTGGCCTTCTTCTTCGGCTACTCGCTGACGCTGTACGCCGTCACCAGGGCGGGCGTCGCCCTGTCGGCCGCGATCGGCATCGCGCTGGCGGCCGACACCCTGTCCATCACGGTCATGGAGATCGTCGACAACGGCGTCCTCCTGCTGGTGCCCGGCGCGATGGAGGCGCACCTGTCGGACGGCCTGTTCTGGGGCGCGCTCGCCCTGGCCTTCGCGGTGGCCTTCCTGGTGACGACTCCCGTGAACCGGTGGCTGATCGGCCGGGGCAAGGGGCACGCGGTCGTCCACCAGTACCACCACTGAGCGCCCGTCAGTCGGCCTCGGTGGGCGGCTGCTGGCGGGCGGCGGCGGTGCGGGAGCCGACGAGGAGGAGGCACAGCACGGCGATGCCGGCGACCGCGCCCGTCACCAGCAGGAGGGGATCGAGCCGTTCCTCGGCGGCGGCCGGCTCCACGGCCACCGCGGTGGGCGAGGCGGGCGTCGGGGAGGCGTCGTGGGCGTGGGCCCCGGACTCGGTGGGTTCGGCCTCGGTTTCGGTTTCGGTACCGGTCGTGGGGTCCGGCTCGGGTTCTGTCCCGTGTTCCGTCTCGGGCGGGGCGGACGTGGGCGCCGGCTCCGACTCGTGCTCGTCGTGGCCGCCACCGCCGTGGTCCTCCGGTTCCGGTTCCGGCTCGGGGGCCGGAGCCGGTGCCTGGGTGGTCGGCTCGGGTGCCGGTTCGACCACGACGCGGGCCGTCATGTCGGGATGGACGGTGCAGTAGTAGTCGTAGGTGCCGGGCGTGGTGAAGGTGTAGCTCCACTGGTCGCCCTGCTCCAGCATGGGGGAGTCCACGGCGACCGGCCCCGCGGTGGTCAGCACGTCGTGCGGAGCGGTGTCCTGGTTGGTCCAGGTCACCGTGTCCCCGACGGAGACGGTCAACGTGGCCGGCCCGTAGGCGTAGTCGGCGATGACCACCTCGTGGGTGGCGGCGCGGGCCGGGGTCGGGGCGAGGGGCAGGACCAGGGCGGCGGCCAGCAGCAGCGTGGCCAGCAGGGCGCGTCCGGCCGCGCGGAGGCGGCGGCCGGGGCGGATCGGGGGAGAGGGCAGCGGCTTCGTCATCTCGGTCACCTTGAGCGGGTGGAGCGGGCGGCGGGGGCCGGGCAGGATGGAGGGTGCTGCCGGGCCGGCCGACTGCGACTCGGCCGGCCCGGCACGCACCCTCAGGGGTTGTCGGTGGTCGTCAGCAGTTGTCGATCAGGTAGTCACGGGCCGGCTGGAGCAGGTTCTGCGCCCAGACGGTGTGGAGTTGGACGTAGTCGTCGACGTCGAGCGCCTCCGCGATCTGCTGGCTGAGCGGGGTCTGGAGGTGGGCGCCGTTGATGTGGTCCATGAGGACGGTCAGGGTGTCGTCCAGGACGCCGCCGGCGCCCTCGGCCAGGGGGTCGAGGATGCTCGCGACCCAGGCCGTGTGGGTCTGGACGTACTGGTCGAGGTCCAGGGCGTCCTCCACCTGGCCGCTGAGGGAGCGCTCCAGGTGCGCGGAGTCGAGGTGTTCGAGGATCGGCACCAGCACCTCGTCGACGCTGCGGCAGGCCTCCTCGTCCTCGTCCTCCTCGTCGCCACCGCCGCCGGTGGAGCCGCCGGTCGAACCGCCGGAGGTGCCGCCCGAGGAGGATCCGCCGCCGGAGGTGCCGCCCGAGGAGGATCCGCCGCCGGAGGTGCCGCCGTCGGCCGAGCCGCCGGAGTGGCCCCCGCCGGAGGAGTGGCCGCCGCTGTCGCCGCCACTGTCCCCACCGGTGTCGCCGCCCGTGTCACCACCGCTGTCGCCGCCGCCCGTGGTGCCGCCGTCGCCTTCGACGACGGTGATGGCCGCGGTCATGTTCGGGTGGATCGAGCAGTAGTACTCGTAGGTGCCGGCCTCGGTGAAGGTGAACGACCAGCTGTCGCCGGTCTCCAGCGTGCCGGACTCCAGGGCCGCGGGCCCCGACGTCGTCACGACGTTGTGTGGCGCGGAGTCGTTGTTCACCCAGGTGACCGTGTCACCCACACTGACGGTCAGGGCCGCCGGGCCGTAGGCGTAGTCCGCGATCTCCACCACCTGGTCGGCCATGGTGCTCGGCTGCTCGTCGTCGACGGCGGCGACGGGCGCGGCCGGCTCCGCCGCCGGCTCGGTGTCGGCGGCGGCCACCGGTGCGGCGGCGGCCACCGGTGCGGCGGCGGCCACCGGTGCGGCGGCGGGCGCCGGGGCGGCGCCCGAGCCGGTGCTCTGGAGCACGCCCAGGCAGAGCACGGCCGAGAGCGCGGCGCCCAGGCCGGCGATCAGGAGCGTCCGGTTGCCGGTGGGGCGCGGTGGTTCGCGCCGCCGGGTCCCGCCGCCGGCGTCGGGGCTGTCGTTGTCGGTCATGTCGGAACGAACTCCTCTCGGAGGGGGACGCGTCGGCCGAGGGCCGGCCGACGCGGGAAGGCGGGTCAGCGGCCCGGAGTGGACGTGACCAGCACACTCGTCGCGGCGAGCACGGCGAGCACGAGTGCCGTCTCGGCCGCGACCGAGTAGACGAAGGGCCGGACGGTCGCGGCGTCGCCGCCGAGCCGCACGGCGGTGTCGAGCCGTCGCAGCACCCAGCGGCGGCTGAACAGGGCGGCCAGCAGCACCGCGCCGACCAGCGCGACCTTGGCCACGAGCAGCCGGCCGTAGGAGGTGCCGAGCAGGGCGTCGACGGTGCCCACCACCTGCCAGGCCAGGACGAGGCCGGCGAGCGCGATGACGGCCACCGAGCCGGCCGCGAGGCGTGAGTAGGCGGGCACCACCCGCGCCAGCTCCTCAGGACTGCGGCGCGGCAACACCGCCACCAGCAGCAGCCCGAGGCCACCGATCCAGAGCGAGACGCCGAGCAGGTGCAGCAGGTCGGCGAGCTGACCGAGCGTCGGGTCGGGCCCCTCCGCCGGGTGGCCGTACATTCCGGTGGCCCGCAGCAGCCCGAGGGCGACGGCCGCGGCGCCCACCCGCCAGCCGGGCGACCTGGCGGCGGCCGCGCCGCCCTGGAGAACGGTGGCCAGCACGACGGCGGCGAGCACCCACAGCAGGCCGCGGGCGGCGAGCGCCACCCCGGGGTCGGTGTCGAGCACGGCCCGGTAGGCGCCCGGGGTGAACGCGTCGCCGAGGGAGCCGCGGGTGGCGTAGGCGCCCTCGAGTCCCGCGGTCGCGACGGTGCCGGCCAGGCCGGTCAGCCAGGCGCCGACGAGCGCGGCGCGGGCTCGGCGGTCGGTGCCGCCGTCCGGCCAGAGCAGGGCGAGGAACGCCAGCCCGCCCACGAACAGCGCCAGGCCGAGATAGCCGGCGCCGTGGGCCACGGCGAGCCAGTCGCGGACGGCGGGGTCGGCGGCGGCCGGCCCGCCGTGGGCGACGAGTCCGCCGGTCACCGGGCCGGCTCCGCGGCGTCCTCGGCGGCGGTCAGCAGGTCGTCGGACGGCGGTTCGAGACCGGTGCACAGCGGGGGCGGCTCCGCCGAGGGGACGGCGGGGGCGGGTGCGAGGCCCGTCAGGCCGTCCAGCAGGCCGGTGACGGTGTCGACGACGGTGGTGAGCACCGGGGCCACCAGCCGTACCTCGCCCTCCGGGCAGGCGTCCTCGGATTCTTCGGGGTTCTCGGGGACCTCGGGGTCCTCGGGGTCCTCGGGCGACTCCGGGGCGGAGGGGCTCTCCGGGGCGTCGGGTCCCGGCACGATGGGCGACGGGTTGTGTTCCCCGTGCCCGGCGTCGGTCCCGGGGTCGGGAACGGGGGACGGTTGCTGGACGGGCAGGCCACCGCCACCGCCACCGCCACCGCCACCGCCGCCGAAGCCGCCGCCCGCTCCGAGGCCGCCTGACCCGTCGTCTTCCGGCTCGGGTCCCGTCTCGGGTTCGGGCTCGGGTTCTGGTTCCGGGTCGGCGGGGGGTTCGGTCGCCGCCGGGGGCGGCGCCGCGGAGCGCGCGCCGTCGTCCCGCGCGGTGAGGCCGATCCCGGAGGCGTATCCGAGGACGATCACCACCGCGCCGACCAGGGCGCCGGCGACGATCTCGTCCCGATGGTCCCGGGGCCACACGGCCCGGGCGAAGAACGGCATGACACGCCTCCTGACATGAGCTGCTCCATGGGCGGGTCACGAGTCGACCGGAGCGCGAATTCGCGCCAACTACACGTCGATTAAGCCGGGGTTGCCAGCCACTCCGCTCTCACCGACGGTGAGCTGTGAGTTCGTCGGGTTCCGTGAAGGCGTGCTCTCGGCGCGAAGGAAAGGCCCGCACTGCGAAGACGAGGTGCGTGGGTGCCGAGGCCCCGCACACCACCGCCGCGCGGCCGCTCAGCCGGCCCAGCGGCCCGACGTGAAGAGGACGGTGATGACGACCATCAGGGGCGCCACCACCACGAGATAGGCCTCGCGCACCCAGGGACGGCGCAGGCTCCAGTGGGCGAGGCCGATCCACAGGGGCCACCACAGGAGGGCGGCGCGGGGGACGGAGAGGTACCAGTAGGAGGTGCCGAGGGCCCAGAGGTTGAGGGCGACGAACACCGCCTCCGGCCAGCGGCGGTGGACCAGCAGCACCACGAGCAGCGCGAGCCCGACGGCCATCGCGATCAGTTCCAGCTGGAAGCCGAGGGCGAAGCCGGTGGTCTGGACGTGGTCGAAGGCGGCGCGCCAGGTGTTCCCGAACGCCTCGACCGGGGAGTGGAACTCCCGGTTCCAGCCGCGTTCCTGGGCGTGCTTCCAGGCCATCCAGTCGCCGGTCCTGAGGCGCAGGTACCCGGTGTAGAGGGCGGCCGGGAGTGCCGGGAGGGCGATCCAGGGCAGCGCCCGCAGGCGGCGGGCCCAGGGGTGGCCGCGGTGGGCGAGCAGGAACTCGACCAGGATCGCGGCGGCCAGGAACAGGCCGCTGATCCGGACGGTGGTGGCGGCCGCGGCGAGGAGACCGGCGAGCGGCCAGTGGCGGTTCTTCGCCGCCAGCCAGGCCGGCAGCGCGAACGCGAGGAACAGGGCCTCGGTGTAGCCGGCCGCGAGGAAGACGGCGGTGGGCGAGAGCAGCAGGAAGGCCGCGGCGCGTGGGCCGGCCAGGGCGCCGTCGGCCCGGTCGAGGCCGGCGATCCGGGCCAGGGCCACCACGGCGACCGCGCCGCTGACCAGCGATATCAGCAGGCCGGCCACCGTCCAGTCGCCGAGGACGGCGTGCACGGCGCGCAGCGCCAGCGGGAAGCCGGGGAAGAACGCCACCCGGTTGTTCTCGGCCGGCTCGACGCCTGCCATGGCGCCGAAGTAGCCGTGCTCGGCTATGTGCTGGTAGTGGCCCCAGTCCCACTGCTCCCAGCGGGACAGCCACGAGACGGGCGTGGTGGCGTCCCGCCCGGGGACCAGCCAGGTGCTGCAGTAGGTGACGAGCCACAGCCCGAGCCGGGTGAGGAGGTAGAGCCGCAGCACCCGCAGGTCGGTGGGGGTCAGCAGGTCGCGCGGCCGGCGCCGGGGGGCGGGACCCGCGGCGTGGTGGGGCCGAGGTCCCACGTCCTGTCGGGGGATCAGCGTCGTGTTCCTCACGGGGCGTCCGATCCGTCTTCCGTACCGGAGACGGTGGCGTCGTCCCGGGTCGTGGCCTCCCGGGTGTCCGCCGGCGGTGGCGGGGCCTCGGTCGCGTCGGAGGTCTCCGAGGGCTCGGGGTGGTACGGCGTGGACGCGGGGCGGGGGTCGGCGGGTCCTGACCCGTCGCCGGCGAGGGTGTCGGGCAGCAGCAGGAGGCCGAGCACGAGCCCGCAGGCGACCAGGACCGAACCGGCCGCCCTGCGCGCAGCCCGGGCGCGGCGGCGGGCGCGGACCCCGGCCATCAGGCGCTCGCGGTGCCGTGGTTCGAACGGGGCCTGCCCCGGGGCGCTGTGCATCAGGTGTGCCAGCCGCCGTTCGAACTGGTCGTGCTGCTCCGTCTGCTTCGTCTGGTCCATGGCCTCTCCCTCAGCCCACCGGCTCGATGACGTCGGCCAGCAGCCGCCGAAGCCGCGCCACGCCGCGCGCGACGTGTGACCTGGCCGTGCCCACCGGGCACCCGAGGACGCCCGCCACCTGGCCCTCGGACAGGTCCTGGTAGTAGCGCAACACCACCGCGGCCCGCTGCTTCGGCGGCAACTGGGCGAGCGCGGCCTCGAGCCGCGAGCGCTCACTGACGGTCGCGGACACGTCCCCCGCGGCCGGCGGCTCGGGCAGCTGCGCCACGGGGCGCTCGCCCCACCAGCGCCGCCGCGCCGAGCGGGCCGCCGCCCGCGCCATCACCTTGCGCACATAGGCCTCGGGGGCCTCGTCGGCGACCCTCGGCCAGGCGAACCACAGCTTGACCAGGGACTCCTGCACCAGGTCCTCGGCGCGGTGCCGATCGCCTCCGGTGAGCAGCCGGGCGAGGTGCAGCAGCCTCGACCAGCGGGCCGTCACGAACTCGTCGAACTCACCGGCCCGAGCCTGCTCCATCCACGCTGTCCTTGCTCTCGCCGGATGCCTCCATCACGGGGAAGACACTGGCACCCGTTCCGCTATGCGCCCAACGGCTGTGACGCTGATCACGGCGCGGCGGTCACGATGAGTTCGCGTGCCGTGGAGAGTCGGTACTCGCGGAGGAACAGGACACCTCGTGTGGGGAGCCACGACATGCCCGAGGACGAGCGAGAGATCAGGACCCTGGTGGAGCGGTGGGCGGCCGCCGTGCACCGGGGCGAGATGGCCGGCGTGCTCGCCGACCACGCCGACGACATCGTCATGTTCGACGTGCCGCCGCCCTACGAGGGCGTCCGCGGCATCGACGCCTACCGCGCCGTCTGGCCGCCGTTCTTCACCTGGCAGGCGGGCGGCGCCTCGTTCGAGATCGAGTCCCTCCAGGTGACCGCGGGTGACGACGTCGCCTTCGCGCACGCCCTGCTGCGCTGCGGCACCCCCGAGGAGCTGGCCGAGAGCCCGGAGAACCGGCTGCGGCTCACCCTCGGCCTCCGCAAGGAGGACGGCCGGTGGGTCGTCGCGCACGAACACCACTCCTTCCCCCACGCCCCGGAGGCCGAGCGGGAGACCGCCGAGCGGCGGATCCGGGCGATCCACCGGGACTGGTTCGACGACACCGCCGCGAAGGACCTGGACGGGTTGATGGCCCACATCGCCGACGACGTCGTCTCCTACGAGCACGACGCCCCGCTGGAGCATGTCGGCGTCGACCGCGTCCGGGAGGTCTGCCGGAGCGGGCTCGCGGCGTCGTCCGGGCCGGTCGGCTGGGAGGTCCCCGGGATGCGGGTGCTGGTCGACGGGGACCTCGCGGTCGCCTGGGGCCTCAACCGGATGACGGCCGAGGCGGAGGACGGCACGCCGGTCGAGAGTTGGTCCCGCGGCACCCGCGTGTTCCAGCGGCGGGACGGCGACTGGGTGGCGGTCCACCAGCACCTGTCATACCCCTACGACCCGGAGACCGGAGAGGCGAGGACGGACCTGACCCCGTAGCGACGGCCGGTCAGCCGCGCTCGGCCCGACCCAGCCGCTCGGTCGGCCCGCCGAAGGCGAGGAACAGGGTGCGGTGGGCGAGCAGCCACTCGCCGTCCCGCCGCTGGAACGTGTCCTCGTAGTGCCCGACCTGGGTGGGCGGCCGGGGCGGCAGCAGGCCGCCGGTGTGGCCGTCGACGCGGTAGGTCGTCAGGTAGGAGGTCGCCGTCGCGGTCGTGGGGGAGGTGAGCGTGACCAGGATGTTGGTGCACAGCCGGCGGGAGAGCCGGTCGGCGGGCCGGCCGCCGAAGTAGCGGCGCAGCGCCTCGCGCCCCTCGACGCGGCGGTCCCCGGCCGGCCACTCCCAGACGCCGTCCGGGGTGAACAGCTCGGCGACCGTCTCCGGTCGGCCGAGGTCGAGCCGGTGGACGAGCTCGACGATCAGACGTTCGCAGGCGCGTTCGGCGATGAGACGATCCGTCGGGGAGAGGGATTCGAGGTCCATCCCCCAGTCCTAGCAGCGACGGGCCGAGCGCCGACATCGCTTTTTTCGAGCCACGACGCCGCGTCGTCGCGCGGCAGAGGCCGCGTGGCCCGGCGGCGAAGCCGCCGCGGGCCGGGGGCGCCGGCCCATTCCGCGCGCACCGCGCGGAGGGCGGGTGGGTGGGGAAACAAGCCCCCGTGCGAGGCGCCGGGCACCCGGTGGCGGAGCCGCCGCGGGCCCATCCCGCGCGCACCGCGCGGTGCGCCTTTGCCGGGCGCTGGCCGGATGGCTACGCTCGCGCCCTGTGACGAGTACGGATGCGACATCAGCCTTGGAGCGCGTGCGGGTGGCCCTGGTCGGTGCCGGCCACGCGGACGAGATCGTCGAGCTGGCCACCGAGGTGCCCACCGCGGCGGCCGCCGCCGAGCAGTTGGGCTGCCCGGTGGGGGCGATCGCCAACAGCCTGGTCTTCGAGGCCGACGGCGCGCCGCTGCTGGTGGTGGCCAGCGGCGGCCACCGGGTGGACGTGAAGAAGGCCGCGCGCCACCTCGGGGTGCGCAAGGTCAGGCGCGCCACCCCGGAGTTCGTGTTCCAGGCCACCGGGCAGCTGGTCGGCGGCGTGGCGCCGGTCGGTCATCCCGCGCCGCTGCGGACCCTGGTGGACACGGCGCTGGCCGACCACCCCGAGGTGTGGGCGGGCGCCGGTGTCTCGCACGCCATGCTCCGCACGACGTTCGCCCAGCTGGTCACGCTGACCGGCGGTGATCCGGTCGACGTGGGGCAGGGATCCTCCGGCGACTAGTCTGTTCACCAGTTCGAACAGATGAGGGAAGAGCATGATCGACGTCGACGGGTACCTGGCCGTGCTGGGGGTGGACCGGCCGGCGGCCCCGACCGCTGAAGCGCTGTGGGCGCTGCACCGGGCACAGGTGGAGCGGGTCGCCTACGAGACCCTCGACAACCAGCTGGGCCGCCCGTCGGGCATCGGCGCCGCGGAGTCCGTGGCCCGGATCCTGCGCGGCCGCGGCGGCTACTGCTTCCACCTCAACGGCGCCTTCGCCGCGCTGCTGAAGGCCCTCGGCTACGACGTGACCCTGCACCGGGCCGGGGTGCAGGACGAGGTCGAGGACCCCGAGGGCCCGGGCGGCGACCACCTCGCGCTCACCGTGGGGCTCGACGGTGAGCGGTGGCTGGTCGACACCGGGCTCGCCGGCGGGATGTACGAGCCGCTGCCGCTGCGCGAGGGCACCTACACCCAGGGTCCTTTCACCTACGCGATGGCCCCGTCGACGGTGGTGCCCGGCGGCTGGCGGTTCGCCCACGACCCCCGCGGCGCCTTCACGGCGATGGTCTTCGCGCCGGAGCCCGTGGAGCTGTCCTCCTTCGCCGCGGAGCACCACCGGCTGTCCACGTCTCCCGAGTCCGGGTTCGTCCGGGTCCTCCAGGCCCAGCTCCGCGACGCCAAGGGCGTGGACATGCTGCGCGGCTGCGTGCTGCGCCGGATCGACGCCCAGAGCACGGACGAGCGGACCATCGACTCGGCCGACGACTGGTACGACGTACTGGCCGACGTGTTCCACCTGAACCTGACCGATGTCGCCGCCCCCGAGCGGGCGGCGCTGTGGGACCGCGTGCGCGCCGCACACCAGGAGTGGGAGGCGGCGGCGCGCCGGTGACGGGTCACTCCCCGGCGATCGGCAGTCGGGCCTCGTCCCGCAACAGCAGCGGGATCCGGTCCAGCGGCGCGTCGAGCGCCACGGTGGCGCCGCCCGGATAGGCCTCGCCCGTCCAGGCGCAGGTCCAGGTCGCCCCGGCCGGCAGGTAGACCTCCCGGCTGGTGGCGCCGGCCTCCGTGACCGGGGCCACCAGCAGGTCGGGGCCGAGCAGGAACTGGTCGGCGACGGTCCAGGCCCGGTCGTCGTCCGGGAACTCCAGGAACAGCGGCCGCATCACCGGCAGCCCCTCGCGGGCCGCGGTGCGCATCTGCTCGCCCACGTAGGGGCGGATACGCTCCCGCACCGCCAGGTAGCGCGCCATGATGTCGTACGCCTCCTCGCCGTAGGACCAGACCTCGTTGGGGCCGCCGGTCATCGCGCCGCCGAGCGGCAGCCACGGCAGCCGGAAGCCGTGCAGCCGGAAGATGGGGCAGAAGGCGCCGAACTGGAACCAGCGGACCAGCACCTCGCGGTAGGCCGGGTCGTCCGGGTCGCCGCCGTGGAAGCCGCCGATGTCGGTGGTCCACCAGGGGATGCCGGAGATCCCGATGCTGAGCCCGGCGGCTATCTGGGCGCGCAGCGCGGCGAAGTCGGTGCCGATGTCGCCCGACCAGACCGCGGTGCCGTAGCGCTGGCTGCCGGCCCAGGCAGAGCGGCTGAACGACATGCCGTCGGTGTCGCCGGAGGAGGCCATGCCCTCGTGGAAGGTGCGGGCGATCTCCCTCGGATAGAGGTTGGCGACCTCCTGGCCTTGGCCCGCGTGGTAGCGGAGGTTGGCCGGGTGGGCCGGCTTCATCTCCGGCTCGCAGGCGTCGAGCCACCACAGGTTGATGCCGAGGGACTGGTAGTTGGCGCGGACCTTCTCCCACACGAACGCCCGGGTGGCCGGGTTGGTGGGGTCGAGGAAGGAGACGGTGATCCGGTGGTCGGCACCCTTGTCGACCCACGTCGCGTGGGCCGCGGTGCCGTACTCGTTGGCGGCGAACAGGCCGCGGCGCGCCAACTCGTCGTAGTTGTCGCTCGACTGGTTGACGGAGGGCCAGATGGAGACCATCAGCTTGATGCCGAGGTCCGCCAACTCCCGGACCATGGCGGCCGGGTCGGGCCACTCGGCCGGGTCGAAGCGCCAGTCGCCGAGCCTGGTCCAGTGGAAGAAGTCGGCGACGATCACCGACATCGGCAGGCCCCGCCGCTTGTGTTCCCTGGCCACGGCGAGCAGTTCGTCCTGGGTGCGGTAGCGGAGCTTGCACTGCCAGAAGCCGGTCCCCCACTCCGGCATCTCGGGGGCGTGGCCCGTGGCGTCCGCGTAGGAGCGCAGGATGTCGGCCGGGGTGTCGCCGGCGGTGATCCAGTAGTCGATCTGGCGGGCCGCGTCGGCGACCCAGCGGGTGCCGGTCTCCACCAGCTCGACGCGGCCCACGGCCGGGCTGTTCCACAGCAGTCCGTAGCCGCGGTTGGAGAGCGCGAACGGGATGGAGATCTCGGTGTTGCGCTGCACCAGGTCGAGCACGGTGCCCTTGCGGTCGAGACGGCCCTGCTGGTGCTGGCCCAGACCGTAGAGCCGCTCGCCCTCGTACGCGGCGAAGTGCTGTTCGAGGCGCCGGTAGCCGTGGCCGACGGGGGTGTGCACGCGGGTGCCCGGCCACCAGAAGTGGGCGCGGCGCTCGGCGAGCAGCTCCCGTCCGTCGTCGGTGCGGACGAACCGCAGCCGGCCGTCGACGGTGAGCTCGGCGGTGAGGCGGCCGTTGACGAGGCGGGCCGGCGGGACGGGGTCGGTGGGCGAGCCGAGTCCGTTGGCGAACACCGTGAGCCCGGTCAGGTCGGGCACGGTGATCTCGGCCCGGCCAGCGGGGCGTTCCAGCAGCGCGCCGGGGATGTCGTCGCGGATCGGCCCGAGGGTGGCGCGGACCCGGACCGCGTCCGGGCCCCAGGGTTCGACGCGCAACGTCTCGTGTTCGCCGGTCCATTCGAGGCCGCCTGCGTACTCGGTGAACGTCGCGCCCGGGTCGGTGCTCGGCATGGTGTGGTGCTCTCCAGATGGTGCGGTGGGGGATGGAAGGTGGTCAGTCCTTGACCGAGCCGCCGGTGAGGCCGACCGAGATGTAGCGCTGGGCGACCACCAGCAGCACGGCGGCCGGCACCGAGGCGAGGACGGCGGAGGCCATCAGCGCGTTCCAGTCGGTGGCGTTGGCCCCGACGAAGCGGTAGATGCCGACGGTGACCGGGGTGATCGCGTCCCGCGAGGTGAGGGTGACGGCGAAGAGGAAGTCGGCCCAGGAGAAGAGGAACGCGAACAGGCCCGCGGTGATCACGCTGTTGCGGCTCATCGGCACGACGATCCGCAGGAAGGTGCGCCAGGCGCCCGCGCCGTCGAGCGCCGCCGCCTCCACCACCTCGGCCGGGATCTCCCGGAGTTGGGCGCGCAGCAGCACGGCCGCGAACGGCACGGACAGCGTGGACTGGGCGAACATCAGGCCGATGGTGTTGTTGAGCAGCCCGAGTTCGCTGTACAGCTCGAAGAGCGAGTTGGCCTTCACGATGCCGGGCAGCATCTGCACGATCAGCAGCACGAAGAGCAGCAGCGCCGCGTAGCGCAGCCGGAACTTCGCCAACGCCCAGGCCAGCGGCGCCGCGAGGGCCAGGGTGATCAGCACGTTGCCGCAGGCCACGAAGAGGCTGATGACCAGGTGCCGGCCCTGGGAGTCGAACGCGGCGCGGTAGCCGTCCAGCGTCGGGTGGTCGGGGAACCAGCGGGGCGGGATGCTCAGCAGCTCGTGGCTCGGTTGCAGCGAGGCGTTGAACATCCAGTACAGCGGGAAGAGCAGCACGCCGACGATCAGCAGCGCCAGCAGGGTCAGGCCGAGGCGGCGGGCGCCCGTCGTCGCTCTGGGTATGGACATGGTGGCTACCTCCCGGCCTGTTCGCGGCGCACGGCCCGCAGGTAGACGAGCGCGAACAGCATGGCGATGACGATCAGCACGTTGCCGACGGCCGCTCCCTGACCGAAGTGCAGTTGTGTGAAGGAGAGTTGATAGGACCAGGTGGACAGCAGCTGGGTGGCGTCGGCGGGGCCCGCCTGGGTGAGGACCATGACGACGTCGAACGCCTTGACGGTGTAGACGAGTCCGAGCATCAGGACCACGGAGGTGACCGGGCGCAGCAGCGGCCAGGTGATGTGCCGGAACCGCTGCCAGGCGCCCGCGCCGTCCAGGGCCGCGGCCTCGTAGAGCCCCGGCGGTATGGAGGTGAGGCCGCCGTAGAGGATCACCATGTTGAAGGGGATGCCGATCCACACGTTGGCGATGACGACGGCGGCCATCGCGTGGTCGGGGCTGACCAGCCACGGCACCGGGTCGTCGATCAGCCGCAGGTTCAGCAGGACGTGGTTGAGCACGCCGTAGTCCTGGTCGAGCAGCCAGCGGAAGACGGTGCCGGAGACCAGCAGCGGCAGCAGCCAGGGCAGCAGGAGCAGGGCGCGCAGCACGCCGGCCAGCGGGAAGTGGCGGCGGAAGAACAGCGCGAGGCCGAGGCCGATGGCGAACTGGAAGGCCAGCGAGGCGACGGTGAAGACCAGGGTGTTCCACAGGGTGGTGGAGAACAGCTCGTCGCCGAACACCTCGGCGTAGTTGTCGAGGCCGGTGAAGGGGGCGCCGCCGTCGTAGAACGACGTCACCGTGTAGTCCTGGAAGGACATCACGACGTTGGCGACCAGCGGGTAGCCGAAGAACACGGCCAGGTAGAGCACGGCCGGCACGTAGAAGCTGAGCCTGGCCAGGCGCGGGGTCATGGTCATGATGCGTCGGCCGCCTCTCGCTGGGCCCTGGCCAGGGCCTCCGCCGGGTCGAGCTGCCCGGTGGCGACCCGCTGCAGCGCGGTGGATATCGCCTGCGACACGGCCGGGTAGCCGGTGCCGAGGTCGACGGTGCGGGCCTCGGCGCTCGGGGCGCTGGCCACGAACGGCGCCAGGTCGGGCTGCTCACCCACAAGTCGTTCGGCCACGTCCGGATGGGCCGGCACGTCGGCACGCAGCCGCGCCCATTCGTACATGTGGTCGGGGGACAGTACGCAGTCCAGCAACTCGACGGCCTGCTCCTGCCGTTCGCCGCGCGGCACGGCCCAGGTCTCGCCGCCGAGCGGGGTGGCGGGCCGGTCGCCGGCGTTCGGCGTGGGCAGCGGCACCACGCCGTAGTCCAGGTCCTCCTCGGCGTCGAGCGCGGCGAGCTGCCAGGAGCCGTTGATCATCATGGCGGCGTGTCCGCCGACGAACTGCTCGGCGACGTCGGACTGTTGCCAGTTGAGCGCCGAGGCGGAGACCGAGCCGTCGGAGAAGAGCGAGGCCCAGAAGGTGAGGGCGGTGACGGCCTGCGGCGAGTCCAGGTCGGTGAGTTCGGCGCCCGCGCCCCACAGGAACGGCTCGAACTGCCAGGTGCCCTCCTCGGTGCCGATCGCCGAGAGCGCGAGACCGTAGCGCGAGCCCTCGGTGAGCGCGGCGGCCGCCGCACGCAACTCCTCCCAGGTGGTGGGCGGTTCGATTTCGGCGTCGGCGAAGACCGCCCGGTCGTAGAAGAGTGCCAGGCCGTTGACGCCGGGCGCGACGCCGTAGAGCTCGCCCTGGTAGCTGCCGGCCGCGAGCACGCTGTCGTAGAAGCCCTCGGTGTCGACGTGGCCGTCGAGCGGCAGCAGCGCCCCGGTCGAGGCCAGCTTGGCGAGGTCCGGGTTGTCGCTGAGCACCAGGTCGGGGAGGGTGCCGGCAGCGCCGTCGCGGAGCAGCTTGGGCACCAGCTGGGAGCGCGGCATGACCTCGCGCACCACGGTGACCCCGGTCTGCTCGCCGCAGGCGCGCAGGATCTCGGTGAGCGCGGTGTTGCCGGGCTCGGCGGTGTAGTAGTCCGCGACCGTCAGGGTGTTGGGCCCGGTCTGCGCGGTGATCAGGCCGCAGCCGGGGACCGTGGCCAGCACGGCGGCGGTGGCGGTGGCGGCTAGGGAACGGCGGGCGGGCATGGCTGGTCCATGGGGGTGGCTCTCCGAAACGTGCGGTGGTGGGGATCTCAGTCGGCGCGGCCCGGGGCGGGCGGCGCGGTGCTTCCCCTGGCGGTCAGTCGGGGGGTGAGCAGGACGGGCCCCGGGTCGGGTCCCTGCTCGGTCATCAACAGGTCCATCGCGGTGGCGGTCATCTCACCGGCGGGCACCGCGACGGAGGTGAGCGGCGGGGTGCCGGCGGTCGCCACGGCGTCCGAGCCGAGCACCACGACGGACAGGTCCTCGGGGATGGCCCGGCCGTAGCCGCGCAGCAGCGGCGCCAGGTGCGGGGTGGCGGCCTCGTTCTGCACGATGAGCGCGGTGGCGCCCGGTCGTTCCTGGAGCACCCGGGTGAGGGTGCCGGCGGTGGCGTCCCAGTCGCCCTCGGTGGGGCGGTGGGTGAGCCTGACGTTCCTGGCCGCGGCCTGTTCCAGCGCGCCGGCGACCGTGCGCTCGGCGAATCCGGCCCGCCGCCGGTAGGCGGCGGGCGGGGCGCCGAGCAGGACGACCTCGCGGTGCCCGAGGTCGGCGAGGTGGTCGACGCACAGCCGGCCCGCGGCCCGGAAGTCGAGGTCGACGCAGGCGAGGCCCGCCGGGTCGCGCGGCAGGCCGAGCAGCACGGTCGGCACCGGCAGCCGGCGGACGGTGTCCAGGCGCGGGTCCATGACCTCGATGTCCATCAGGATCAGCCCGTCGAGCAGCGCGGCGTCGAGCAGCCCGTGCTCCTCCTCCTCGGTCAGCAGCAGCACGTTGCGGCCGTGCCGGCGGGCGGCGACGCTCGCCGAGAGCATGAACTCGGCCAGCAGCGGCCGGTGCGTGCCGTCGTCGACGCGCAGCGCGAGGCCGACGATCCCCGCCCTCGTCCCGCGCGGCGGCCGGTAGCCGAGGCTGATGACGCTGTCCAGCACCCGCTGCCTGGTGGGCGGCGAGATGGGGCGCTTGCCGCTGAGCACGTAGGACACGGTGCTGACCGCGACACCGGCGTGCCGAGCGACCTCGGTGATGCTGACCATGCCCTGCCCCTCCTCACGGGCGCGCGGAGGGAGCGTCGTCGAAAACCTTCGACGATCGATCGGGGAGCTCGTCCTCCGTACGCGGCGTCGGCGACATTAGGGCGGGTTAAACGGGCTGTCCATAGCTTCGATCCGGTTTCGACGTATTTCGACGATCCGGCGGGTTCCCGGTCGCCGGCCGGTCTCGGGGCGTGTGGTGCCGGTGGCTAGGATTCCGTCGTCCTGACGGTCCGTTCTGTCAGGGATCGGATACGACGAGGGGGTACCGGCGCATGACGGGCAGGGCGGGGCGCAACCGGCGGTCGGCGGTCGGCGACGATCCGGTGATCGCCGTCTACCAGGAGATACGGGCGCGTGGTTCCGCCGACTTCGGCGAGGTCACCGCGGAGCTCGGCCTGACGGCGGAGGAGAGCGGGCGGCACCGGGCCGAGCTGCTGCGGCTCGGGCTGCTCGTGCCCGCCGGCGCCCGGCACGCGCCGCGCGAGGAGTTGGACGGTGGCCGGCCGCTCCCTGGCGACCGGGACCGGGTGACGGCCGTGCTGCCGGAGATCGCGCTGCTGCGGGTCCTGGACCGGGAGCGGGGCACGCTGCGGGAGCACCTGGACCGGGCCGACCGGTTCCACGAGGTGGTCTCCGCCCTGACCAACCGCTTCCTGGCCACCGGCGGCGACCTGGCGGACCCGGAGACGGAGGTCGAGTTCGTCGCGGACTACCGCCGCATCCAGCAGTTCCTCAACGACATGGCCGACTTCGCCCGGCAGGACATCAGGGCCCTCTCCCCGGCGGCCCCGGGCCGGGAACTGCCGGAGCGCGTCCTGGACCGGGACCGGCGCGTCATCGGGCGGGGCGTCACGGTGCGGTCCATCTACAGCAGGCACGCCTGGGCCCAGCCGGACTCGGCCGACCTGATCGCCCGGCGCCGCGAGGCGGGGGTGGAGATCCGGCTGTCGACCGTGGTGCCGATGAACCTGGTGCTCGTCGACGACCACCTGGCCCTGGTGCCGGCCGACCCCGACGACCGGGACGCGGGCGCGGTTCTGGTGCGCGGGCCGGCGCTGGTCCGTTCCTACCGGGCCTTCTACGAGCACTGCTGGTACGCGGCGGCACCCTGCCCCGAGGGCGACGCGGCGCAGCGCGGCGCCGAGGCGTTGACGGAGCAACAGCACGCGGTGCTGCGGATGTTGGGGGCCGGCATGAAGGACGAGCGGATCGCCCGCGCGCTCGGGGTGTCGCTGCGCACCGTGAGCCGGCTGGTCGCGGAGCTGATGCAGGAGCTGAACACGGCAAGCCGGTTCGAGGCGGGGGTGCGGGCCGCCCGGCGCGGCTGGCTGGACTGACACCTCCGCGCCGGCGTCCGCGCGGCCGTCCGCACCGGTGCCTCAGCCGCACTCAGCTGCCGAAGACCGGCGCCGGCGGGGGCGGCAGCCGGGTCCCCGGCGGGGGCGGCGTCAGGGCGTGCTCGTCCACCCGGCGGACCGCCGGCAGGCGGAGCGCGGCGGCCAGCCTGGCGGCTCCCTCCGGCATCACCGGCCAGGCCCACGCCGCCAGCGCGGCGGCCACCGCGAGCTGCGCCACCAGGGCCCCCTGGTGGCGGCGGGCGCCCTCGGGGCGGTCGCGATGGTGGTGGGCGTTGGTGTGCCCGAAGTCGGCGGCCTGGTGGACGACCTCGTCGAGCAGGGCCAGCACGCGGCGCGGGTCGAACTCCTCGGGCCCGTACGCCTCCCGCAGGTCGGCGGCCGTGCGCAGCAGCCGGCCCCGCAGCCGCTCCCAGCCGGCGCCCCCGGGTTCCACCGCCGGGACGACGCCGCCGCAGTCCGTCCGCACGGCGCCGAGCAGCCGCTCGAGCCACGCCTCCCACGGCTCGCGCAGGACCTGCCAGGACCGTTCGAGGTCGGCCGCGCGGAACGCCGTGGGCCGGGTGCCCGGCCGGTCCCGCAGCACGTGGCGGCGGAGCGTGTCGGAGCCCCACTCGGTGACCAGGTCGAGCACCCAGGCCCCGTGCCGGCTGCCGTGCGAGAGCGGCCGGCCGTCGAGCTCGTACGGGTCGTTGAGGCGCAGGGTGGTCGGCAGCTTGAGGCCGCGGGCGATCTGCAGGGCGGGCAGCACGACCGCCTGCTCGAAGGCGTGCGAGAACCCGGCGAAGGCGATGGCGTGTTCCGGCGGTGGCCGGTCGTCGGGGCCCCAGGCGTGGAGCTGGGCGGCGGCGTTCTCGAAGGCGGCGTCGATCCGCTGGTCCGGGTAGCCCTCGACGGGGACCGGCAGGCCCCAGCGGGATGGCCTGGTGACGGCGGGGGAGGGCAGCGTGTCCTCGGCCAGGTCCTCGCAGAGCGCGGCCAACCGGGGTGACAGGTCGGAGCTCGACCAGTAGTCGGTGAGCTGGTCCCTGAGCGGTTCGAGCAGCAGGTGGAGGCGTCGGAGGCGGCGCGTGGTCGGCGGCGCGGCGCAGACCGCGCAGCGCGGCTCGACGAGTTCGCCGCCGGGCCGGGAGCAGGCCCGGCAGACGTCGCCGCCGCGCGTGGCGCCGCAGCGCGGGCAGCCACCGGTGACCAGGGTGCCGTACAGCCAGGTCTCGCAGGCCGGACAGTAGGGCAGCGGCCGGGTCCTGGCGGCGATCAGACCCTCGGCGTGCAGCCGGCGAAACGTCTCGCCGAGCCAGGCGTGGAATCCGACGTCGGCGGCCGGGTGCGTGACCAGGTCGAAGGCGACGCGGGCGTGGGCGAGGTCGGCGACGATCGCCTCGTGGTAGCCCTCGGCGATGTCGCCGGGGTCGCGGTTCGCGCGCCTGGCCCGCAGCTCGACCGCGTCGGTGTGCTGGGCGGTCGCGGTGGTGAGGCGCACGGTCCTGCCCTCGGCGCGCAGGAAACGGCTGAGCACGTCGGCGGCCACGTAGGGCCCGGCGAGGTGGCCGACGTGCAGCTCGCCGTGGGCGCCGGGCGGGGAGGCGGTGATCCAGAGCGGCCCGCTCACTTGGAGCTCCTTTCTGGGGCGGACACGGCCGGGACGTGCCCCGGCCGACACGGTCAAGACTCCCAGCGGAGGGGGCGTCGTCGCACGTCAGAGCGGTGTCGGAAGCACGCAACTGCGTGTGCGCGCCAGCGGGGTGAGGGACCGCCAGCGTTTGCGCATATACCCCTGGGGGGTATAGTCTCCCCGTGTTTCCAATATACCCCCCGGGAGTATGAGAGGTGAGTGGGATGTCCGTGCCGAACGCACCGGATCCGCGCCGCTGGGCGGCCCTGGCGTTCATCGCCCTGGCGCAGTTCATGGTCATCATGGACACGTCGATCATCGGCGTGGCCCTTCCCGAGATGCGCACCGATCTCGGCTTCACCCAGGGCGACCTGTCCTGGGTCTTCAACGCGTACGTCATCGCCTTCGGCGGCCTGTTGCTGCTGGGCGGCCGGCTGTCGGACCTGTTCGGCGCCAGACGGGTGTTCAGCCTTGGCTGGGCCGTCCTGGCCGTCGGCTCGCTGGTCGCGGGACTGGCCGGCGAGGTGTGGGTGGAACTGGCGGGACGCGCCGTCCAGGGCGCCGGCTCGGCGCTGATCGCGCCCTCCGCGCTGACCCTGCTGATGACGCTGTTCGGCGGCAACCCGCGTGAGCTGCCCAAGGCGTTCGCGCTGTACGGCGCCGCCGCCCCGGCCGGTGGCACCGCCGGTGTCTTCCTCGGCGGCGTCATCACCGAGTACGCCAGCTGGCCCTGGGTGTTCCACATCAACATCCCGGTCGCCCTGCTGACCCTGGCGGTCACCCCCCGCCTGATGCCCGCCGCCCCGCCGGCGCGCGGCCGCGTCGACATCCTGGGCGCGCTGACCGTGACCGCCGGGCTCGGCACCGTCGTCTACACCGTGGTCCGCGCCCCGGAGGCCGGCTGGGGAGCGGCGTCCACCTGGCTCCTGCTGGCCGCCGGCACCGTGCTCACCGGCCTCTTCGTCGCGCTCCAGGCCCGGCTGCGCGAGCCCCTGATGCGGTTGACCATCCTGCGCACCCCCAACCTGGCCGCCGCCAACCTGGCCCAACTGCTGCTGGCCGGCGCCTGGATCCCGATGTGGTACTTCCTCAACCTCTACCTCCAGCAGGTCCTCGGCCTCGGCGCGTTCGCCTCGGGCTCCGCGCTGCTGCCGATGACCGGCGCGATCATGCTCATGATGATCGTGGTGGCCCCGCGGCTCCAGGAGCGCTTCGGCGCCCGGACGATGATCGGCACCGGCATGCTGGCGCTGGCGGCCGGCATGCTGTGGCTCTCCTTCGTCCGCCCGGACGGCGGCTACGCGGTGGACGTGCTGCCGGCGTCGCTGGTCGCCGCCGTCGGCATGTCGCTGGCCTTCGTGCCCTCCCTCGGCACCGCGATCTCCGCGGCCCGTCCCGAGGAGGGCGGCCTGGCCTCCGGCATCGTCAACACCAGCTACCAGATCGGCTCCGCGCTCGGCCTCGCCGCGATGACCGCGGTGGCCGCCGCCCGGGGCGCCGAGGAACTGGACGACGTCACCGCCCTGACCGACGGCTTCTCGGCCGCCTTCCTCGGCGCCGCCGCCATCGCCGCCGCCGGCGCGCTACTGGCCCTGGGGACCCTGCGGACCGGGGGCGGCGCGGCGGAGGCGGTCGGCGAAGGGCGGGAGCCCGCCGTCGCCGGAACCCGCTGACGGCCGCCACGGCGGGTCGCCCACCGCCGACCGCGGTGGGCGACCTCAGCCGACGTGGATGCGGGGGCGGCGGGAGAGCTGCCGCTCCGCGCGGCGCAGCACCTCGCGGGTGACGGGGGCGACCTCGCCGTCGCCGAAGACCAGGAACCGCAGCAGGTGGCCGAGCGGATGACCCTCGGTCCAGTTGAAGTAGGCGTGCGGCACGGCGCCGGCGCGGTCGCGCAGGTGCAGCAGCACGGCCGCGATGGTGTTGGGCACCACAGGACCGTCCACCCGCAGGATCTGGTAGCCGTGGCGCTCCTCGCCCCGCACGGTGACGTCGGCCGTGAAGTCGGACGAGTCGGGCACCGTGACCTCCAGGAACAGCACCGGGCCGCCGTTCGGGATGTGGGTCTCCTCCCGCTGGCTGTACTCCTTCTCGCGGTACTCGGCGGCGTCCCGCTCGTCCGGCTCGTTGGCGATGATCCGCAGACAGCCGTGGGCGGCGGCCTGGTCGATCATCCTGGCGGCCGCGTCGTCGAGGCTGATCTCACCGGTGCGCAGCTCGAAGGCGCGGTGGATCCGGGAGAAGAACGAGGTGAGCAGGATGCCGAGGATGAACAGCGAGGCGATGCGGATGCCGTCGGGCCGTTCGATGACGTTGACGACCAGCGTGTAGGCGAAGACGGCGGCGATCGCGCCGAAGCCGAGGGACGCCCGGCGGTGGCCCCTGCGCCGCGCCGAGATGGTGGCGGCGGCGGAGGCCGAGACCATCAGCACCAGCACGCCGGTGGCGTAGGCGCCGCCCTGCGCGTCGACGTCGGCGCGGAAGAGGATGGTGATGGTGAACGCGATCACCGTGAACAGCAGCACCAGCGGCCGCACCGCCCGGGTCCACTCCGGGGCCATGCCGTAGCGGGGCAGGTAGCGCGGCACCAGGTTCAGCAGCCCGGCCAGCGCCGAGGCGCCGGCGAACCACAGGATGGCGATGGTGGAGACGTCGTAGAGGGTGCCGAACGCCTCGCCGAGGTAGTCGTGGGCCAGGAACGCCAGCGCCCGTCCGTTGGCCTCGCCGCCCGACTCGAACTCCTCGGCCGGTATCAGCAGCGTGGTGGCGAGGCTGGACACCAGCAGGAAGCCGCTCATGATCAGCGCGGCCGTGGTGAGCAGCTTCCTGGTGTCGCGGATCCGGCCCGCCGGCCGGGCCTCGGTGTCCGTGGCGTCGCCGCGCACCTGCGGCATCACGGCGACGCCGGTCTCGAAGCCGGACATGCCGAGCGCCAGGCGCGGGAAGACCAGCAGCGCCACGCCGACCATCAGCCAGGGCGACGAGTGCTCCGCGGTGGCGGCGTCCCACCAGTCGGTGACCACCACGGGCTCGGTCAGCACGTGCCAGGCGGCGGTCGTCAGCACGATCGTGTTGAGCGACAGGTAGACCGCGACCAGGACCACGGCGACGCCGATCGCCTCCCGGAAGCCCTTGAGGAAGACGGCGCCGAGCCCGGCGATCAGCAGCAGCGTGATCCACACGTTCCCGTCGTGCATGAAGGACGGCGCCAGCGGGTTCTCCACCACGTGCGCCGAGGCGTCGGCGGCCGAGAGCGTGATGGTGATCATGAAGTCGGTGGCGGCGAACCCGAGCAGCACGAGCACGAACACCTTGCCTGACCACCACGGCAGCAGCCGCTCCAGCATGGCGATGGAGCCCTCGCCGTGCGGGCTCTCGCGGGCCACCCGCCGGTAGACCGGCAGCGCGCCGAGCAGCGTGAGGCCGATCAGCACCACGGTGGCGAGCGGCGAGAGCAGGCCGGCGGCGAGCGCGGCGATGCCCGGCTGGTAGCCGAGGGTGGAGAAGTAGTCGACGCCGGTCAGGCACATCACGCGCCACCAGCGGTGGCCGCGGTGTTCGGCGGAGACCGTGGCATGCGGTCCTGGGTGGCGCGCGGTCCGTTCGCTCAGCCCGTCGAGCAGCCACGCCCTCAGCCGGCCTGGGCCGCGGGGCGACGGGACGTCGTCCACCTCGGGCGACTGCACGGTGGCACTCGCCATCGTCGTACACCTCTTCGTCTCGTGCCTGCGGTCCCTCGTCCGGGGCAGGGCAACGAAGAGCGAGTATCGGCGATTCGGGTGACGCGTGGCGGGCGGTCTTCACGCGTTCATAACGCCCCCGGGGCTTCCCCTCCGGCCGGTCACCGGGGTGCCCGCGGAGCGCCCGTGGCCGCTGAGCCGGGGGAAGGCGCCGGCGCGCGGTCGTTGGGGCCTACCTGGCGCGCGCCGCGCGGCCCGCCGATACGCGAAAACCCATACGGGTCCTTAACGGGAGGAGCCGTTCTTCTCGGGTTCGAGCAGGAGGTCGACGACGGCGACGTCCACCACCCGCACGTCGAGCCCGAGCCGGTCGCGCGCCGCCTCGGTCACCCGCTCCCTGAGCCGCCCGGCGAGCTCCGGCACCGTCCAGTCCAGGCCGGCCGCCACCTCGAGACGGACCCGCAGGCCCCCGTCGGCCGGGTCGGCGAGTGGGGTGATCCGGCAGCCGCCGGCGCGCACCCCGGGCAGCGCGTCGGCCACCGCGCGGAAGGCCCGCGCCGCGGCCAGTTCGCCGGGGTCGCCGGGCCGCGGCTCGCGGCGCACCAGTGCCATCACGGCGGCGGCCACGGCCTCCTCACCCGCCTCGTCGCCGGCGGGGCGCCGGGCACGGGCGCAGCGGCTCGCGACGATGCCCCGGATCCACTCCGGGAACGGGTCCCGCCCCCGGAACTCGGGCAGCCGCCGCCACGCCTCGACGAACGCGTCCCGGACGGCCCCCTCGGCCCCCGCGCGGTCCCCCAGCAGCCGGCGGGCCAGCGGCAGCAGCACCGGCAGGTGCCGCCGCAGCAGCGCCTCGAACGCCTCCTCGTCCCCCTCGCCGGCCCGGACGGCCAGCAGCGCGTCGGGCGTCGTCACCCGCTCGGCCTCCCGCACCTCGGCTCCCTCCACCCTGCCGTCCCGGCCGAGCAGCCTACGGCGAACCCGCCGGGGCCCGCCACGCGTCGCGTGGCGGGCCCCTGAGCGCCGGTCGTCAGCGGGACGCGGCCGTGATGGCGTCCCTGGTGCGGTCCACCAGGGAGGCGAAGGGCCCCACGGCGAACTGCCTCATCGGCTTGCCGGCGGCCGACGGGTGCGGCCTTGTGGGCGCGACCTTCTCGGCCGCCCGCAGCATCCGGCCCATCCGCTGCAACTGCTCCTCGCTGCGGCCGGCCCTGATGGTGGGGAACTCCTCGTTCTCCTCCTTCTCGGCGTGCGCCACCACCGCCCGTTCGAAGTCGGCGAACTCCCGTTCGAAGTCGGCGCTGGTGACGTCCATCCGCTCCAGCGACATCAGGACCTCGTTGGCCTCGTGCTCCTCCTCGTTGCGCGCCTCGACCTCGGCCTTGCCCGCCGTGTCCTTGGCGACCGGGCGGATGACCATCTCCTCCGCGGTCTCGTGGACCGCCAACAGCGCCCGCAACTCGTCGAACGCCTGCTGCTTGACCTCCCCCTGGGCGCCCTTGACCTCGGCGAACAGGTCACGGATGCGGCCGTGCTGCTCCAGCAGGATCCGCACCACGTCACCCTCCGGCAACTCGGCCGCCTTCCTCCGGTCGGCGTCGCCCTCATGCGCCATGGAGCTCACTTCCCTTCTTGCCGCGCCTTCTTCGCGTATGGCCGGTAACCCCACGAACACCAGTCAAACCCGGCATCGCCGGCGACGCGAGTCGACGGCGGCCCGCGCCGTCCCGGCACGGCCACGCAGCGCGTTGGGGTGGTCGAGGGCGCGCGCCGGGCGGTCGGCCGCCGGGAGGAGTCGGGACTGAAGTGGCGGCTTGGCCGTTTCCTCCTGGAGTAACGCGTCGCGGTGGTTGCTGCCGTGCGGTCCGAGCGTGACGCTTTCCGTAATCGGTCCACTACGGAGATCGGTCAATCGTGAGTAGGGTCAGCCGTGTTCGAGGAGGGGGTAGCGATGGCCTCACGCAAGCCGGAACCGCGGAGACTCGCGCCGGCGCGCCTGCAGTACATGGAGGAGCTGGCCCGGCTCCGCGAGGAATCCGGCATGTCCCTCGGGCAGTTGTCGGAGGTCTCGAAGTACGACCGGTCCTATCTCCACAAGTTGGAGCGAGGCGAACGCCTCGGGGACCTGGAGACGGCCAGGTGGCTCGACGAGGTGTACGGCTCGAAGCGGAGCCTCCAGAACCTCTGGAGGCTCGCGAAGGACGACGCCTACCTCGGCCGCTATCAGCGCTTCATGGCGCTGGAGCCCATGGCCAAGGTCATGCAGATCTACGTGCCGCAGACCATCCCGGGGCTGCTCCAGACCGAGGAGTACGCCGGGGAGCTGCTGTGGTCCACGCCGCATCACCCGGACGAGGAAGACGGGCTGGAGGAACAGCTCGCGCTCCGCATGGCCCGGCAGCAGATACTTCGCGGCGGCGAGTCCGTGCCGGCGCATCTGCGGGTCATCCTCGACGAGGCCGTGCTCCGGCGGCCGTTGAAGGGCCGTGAGGCGTGGAAGCGGCAGCTTCAGCGGCTGCTCGACGAGGCGGAGCTGCCGCATGTCACCGTGCAGGTGCTGCCGTTCGCGGCCGGGGTGAACGATCTGCTCGGCGGGGCGGTGACCGTCCTGTGGCTGCCGGACGGCGAGGAGGCGGCCTATCTGGAGGGCAGCAAGTCCGGCGAGGTGATCGAGGAGCCGGAGGAGGTGGAACGGCTCAAGCTGTCCTACGATCGGCTACGAGACCTCGCGCTATCTCCGCAGGACTCCGTGGAGTTCATCCGATCCCTCCTGAAGGACGGCTAGAGAATCATGCGAGCCCGTCGGCCCGAGCTGAGCACCGCCCGCTGGCGCAAGAGCAGTTACAGCAACGGGGGGCAGAACAACTGCGTCGAGGTGGCGGACGGCTTCGCTGCCGTGGTCCCCGTCCGTGACAGCAAGACCCCCGAGGCTCCGGCCCTGGTCTTCCCCGCCGGCGCGTGGGCGGCGTTCGTGCGGAGTGCGAGGGGCTGACCCCGGCGACCGCGCGTTGAGGTCGACGGGACCGCCGATGCATCCGCGCAGCTTCGGACTGCTGGAGCGGGCCCGCCGAGCGCTGCCGACGAGTGTCAAGGTGGAGCTCAGCGGCGACGTGATCGTCATGCAGGCTTCCCCACCTGCCCTGCATCAACGCAATCGTGCGATCATTCAGCGCCAGTTCGATGCCCACTGCCCTGAGGGGTACTTCGGCTCGGGCAACAGCGATATCGCCACCGAGCGAGTCGGCAAGGTGCGGAACCCCCGACCTCACCTATCTGCCGGACGCGGCGGTCGATCTACCGCAGCATGACGTTCCGGCCGAATTGGCCTTGAGCGCCGTGGAATTGGTTTCGCCGAGCAACCCGGAGAACGACTGAGTGGGGAAGCCATGCGACTATCCGGTCATGGGTGTCCCGCTGTATCTGATCGTGGACCCGAGGGCGAAGACCGTGACGCTGTTCTCAGAACCGAGAACGGCCGCTACCGGTGCCGGGAAGACGTCAACTTCGGTTGGCCCCGATGACGTGCGCGATCGCGGACGCCGCGTCGGCCGCTCGGTGCGTGGGGCCGTAGGAGCCGTACGGCCATGGGGCGTCGGGTCGCGAGACCCAGACGCTGCGCAGGCCCAGCGCGTGGGCGCCCGCGATGTCGGCGTGGGGTGAGTCGCCGACGAGCCAGGCATCGGTGAGGGGGAGGCCGGCGAGGGTGGCCGCGGCCTGGAGGATCTCAGGGGCCGGTTTCTTGTGGCCGATGGCCTCGGAGACCACCCAGCCGTGGACGAGCCGGTCGAGGCCCGTGTTGCGGATCTTCGCCTCCTGTTGGGCCGTGCGGCCGTTGGTGACGATGACGCAGGTCCAGCCGGCGGCCCGGGCTTCGTGGAGGGCGCTCGCGGTGGACTGGGCGAGGGTGACGTGGTCGGCGTCGCCGGTGTCGAGGAGGGCGTGGACGGCGCCGGCGGGTGCGTGGTCCCGGTAGCGGCCGCTCATCGCCGAGGCGACGTCGGCGCGTGGGGCGTAGCCGCTGGCGTCGGTGGCCAGCAGCCAGGCGAGTTCGTCGGACGGGAGGCCGTGCTGGGTCAGGAACTCGGCGGCGGCGGAGCGGAAGGCCGCGTCCCGGTCGATCAGCGTGTTGTCGAGGTCCAGCATGAGGAAGGGCAAGGGGGCAGCCTACTGTTCGCACCCCGGATCGCGGTCCGGGGCCGGGGAGTTGGAGGGCAGCGGCGCGCACCCTGGGTTCCCGTGGCGGTACCGCGAGTGAGGCGACGTAGCGCGTCCTGGCCGTGTTTGGGGGCGTGGATTGCCCTAAACGGCGTAAATGTATCGAGGTGGCATGCATGGTCTCCGCCGGCGCGCGGCACTCGTTGGGTTGTCGGTAGGCGACGACCGGGAGGCGAAACCATGGCTACTGGTGGCGATGTGATGCGAGTTGCCGCGTGGGACGAGTTCACGAGGAGCCTGCCGTGTGCGGCGCGCAGTGCCGCCGAGGCGCGGGCGCTGGTCAGGGCGGCTTTCGGGGCCTGGGGGTTGGAGGGGGTGGTCGACGACGGGGTGTTGCTGGTCTCGGAGTTGGTGGGGAACGCGGCGGAGCACACCAGGTCGCGGCAGATCAGGGTCACCGTCAGTCGGCCGCACGTCGACGTGGTGCGGATCTCGGTGGTGGACCGGTCGGGGGCGATGCCGGTGCCGCGGCGGGCCCGGGAGGGGGACCAGGGTGGGCGGGGGCTCGCCGTGGTGGACGCCTTGACCGCACGGTGGGGAGTGGACTCCCTGGCGTGGGGGAAGCGGGTCTGGGCGGAACTGCGGAGCGACCGGAGTCTGGTGTAGCGGACCCGCGGCAGGGGCGTCGACGGCTGCCGCTCTTTCCGCCCGCCTCGTCTTCACCGCACGGCTGTTCGCCCGGCAGAATGGGGGTGCCAAGCATCAGCCCACCGAGGTGACGGAGCCTGCCGCGTGATCCTCGTCCTGTCGCTGCTCGCGGCCGTGGCCGCGACCGCCGCCGTCCCCGGTGTCCGGATGCTGACCCGGGCCGCCTGGCCGGAGCGGGAGCCCAACACGGCGCTCTGGGTGTGGCAGTGTCTGGTGGCCACCGTGCTGCTGTGCTGCCTCGCCGCGCTGCTGCTCAGCGCGGCGGCCGTGTTCGACACCGTCCGCGTCCACCTCTTCGCGCCGGCCCCCGAGCCGGTCGCCGCGGCCTACGACCTGACCGCGGCGCCGCCCTGGACGGCCGTCGTCGTGCTGCTGCTGACCGGGGGCGCCGCCTGGACGGTGGCGATGCTCGCCCGTGAGCTGTACGAGGGGCGGCGGCGCCGTCTCGCGCGCCGCGCCCAACTCCGTCGGCGCGCCCCCGAGCTGCCGGCCGGCCTCGGGGCGGAGCGCGCCGAGCGTGGGCCGCTGCTGGTGCTCGAGGACGAGTACCCCGACGCCTGGCTGCTGGCCGGCACCCCACCCCAACTCGTGGTCACGACCGGGGCGTTGCGTCGCCTCACCGGACGGCAGCTGGACTCGGTCCTGGCCCACGAGCTCGGCCACGCGCGGGCCCGCCACGACTGGCTGCTGCACCTGTCGGCGGCGCTGTCCTTCGGCTTCCCCGCCGTGCCGCTGTTCGCCCACTTCCACGAGCAGACGCACCGCCTGGTGGAGCTCGCCGCGGACGACACCGCCTCCCGCCGCTGCGGCCACCGGGACGCGGCCCTGGCCCTGATCGAGCTCAACGCGCACCGCGGCGTGCTGTCCTGCGCCAGCCCGGGGCGGCTGCTCGCTCACCGGGTGCGGCGGCTGCTCGACCCGCCGCCCCGCCTGGAGGCGGTGCCGCGCTCCGCCACCACCGTGCTCGCCTCCCTCGCCCCGCTGGTGCCGCTGCTCATCACCTTCGGCCCCGGGCTCGCCGCCCTCCGCTGACGGCCGTGTAGTCCTACCGGGCGTCGGCCGCATGGTGGAACTCGATCCGCGCGGCCTGGGAATTCTCCTGAAAAGGGGTCAGCTTTCGCGACGAGCGGATTCTCTTCTTTGATATGGGCCGATTGTGGTGGCAATGTCCTGTGTCGTCACTCAAGGCGCGTTATGTCGCCCTCCGGCGCGGTGCTCCCGGGCTCTGATCCCAGGGACTCAGGCGGCGCCGGCCCAGGCATTGCAGCGAAAGGCCCTGTCGCATATGAGCGCACCACGGTTCGGAATCAGACGGCGCGCCTTCCTCGCGCGCGCCGCGATGGGTATGGGGGTGGGCGTCGCCGCCCTCACCGGGCGCGCTCCAGGAGCCTGGGCCAGCCCCCGGGACGTCACGGAACGGACCGCTCCGCGGACGGTCGCCGCCGAGGAGGCCACGGAGAACCCGCTGCGGATCCCGCCGCTCGCCCCCGCCGTCCAGGACGGCGACACCCGGGTCTTCGACCTCGTCGCCGCGCCCGGCAGGCTGGCCATCATGCCCGGCGGCGAGGCCGAGACGTGGGGGTACAACGGCCCGATCCTCGGCCCCACCCTGCGCATCAGGAGCGGCGAGAAGATCCAGATCCACGTCCACAACGAGCTCGGCGAGCCGACCACCGTGCACTGGCACGGCATGCGGCTGCCGGCGGACAGCGACGGCGGCCCGCACCAGATGATCGAGGCCGGCGCCACCTGGTCCCCGACCTGGTGGGTCGACCAGCCGGGCTCGACGCTCTGGTACCACCCGCACCCGCACGGCAGCACCGAGGTGCACGTCTACCGCGGCCTCGGCGGCCTGCTCTACATCGACGACGACGAGACGACCAGCGACCTCCTCCCCAACCGCTACGGCGAGGACGAC
Organism: Streptomyces sp. NPDC127098; assembly: GCF_042722465.1. Lineage (NCBI taxonomy): Bacteria > Bacillati > Actinomycetota > Actinomycetes > Kitasatosporales > Streptomycetaceae > Streptomyces > Streptomyces sp. NPDC127098. The sequence goes on along the minus strand of NZ_JBHXFJ010000023.1, from coordinate 27,423 downwards.
GTCCCCCTCATCGTGCAGGACAAGACCTTCGACGAGCAGGGCCAGATCGTCGAGACCGGCCGCCGCGGCGTCGGCATGCTCGGCACCACCCTGCTGGTCAACGGCCAGTACCGGCCCACCTTCCGGGTCACCTCGGAGCTGACCCGGTTCCGGATCCTCAACGCCTCCACCGCCCGCAGCTACAACTTCGGCTTCTCCGACGGCCGTTCGTTCCACCTGATCGCCAGCGACGGCGGCCTGCTCGACGCGCCCCTGCCGCTGAACCGCGTCCAGCTCACCCCGGCGGAACGCGCCGAGATCGTGGTCCGCATGGCGCCGGGCGAGCGCGTCACCCTCCACTCCTACCCGCAGGACCTCGGCGCCCTCGACGTCCCCACCGGCGCCGACCACGAGTTCGACGTGCTGCCGCTGATCGCCGCCGACGAGCTGCGGCCCTCGCCGGAACTGCCCGAGCGGCTGACCGAGGTCCAGCGGATCGCCCCCGAACACGCCGTGACCAGCCGCGAGTTCCTGCTGCACCGCGACCGCATCAACGGCGAGCCCATGGACATGACCCGGATCGACGAGGTCGTCACCGTCGACACCATCGAGATCTGGGACGTCAAGAACGTCAGCCGCCTCCCGCACAACTTCCACGTACACGGCATGCAGTTCGAGGTGCTCAGCTACAACGGGCAGCCGCCGCCACCCGAGCTCACCGGCTGGAAGGACACCGTGTTCGCCCCGCCGGGCGTCCCGATGCAGCTCATCATGCGGTTCGACAAGTACACCGACCCGAACCTGCCGTACATGTACCACTGCCACCTGCTGTGGCACGAGGACTCCGGCGTCATGGGCCAGTTCGTGGTCGTCGAGCCGGGCGAGGAGGCGGGCACCGTCACCACCGGGCTCGACTGGCCGGAGTCGGGCCGGCCGACGCTCCAGTCGCCGCACCCGCAACACGGCGGGCATGGTTGACCGGACCGCGGGCCTGGGTAGCCAGTGCCTCGGAGGAGGATGCCCGTGGTTGAAAGACCGATCGTGTCCGCGTCGAACGTCTCCCGGCCGGACGTGTCCGAGACCGCCGACGTCATCGTGGTGGGCGCGGGACCGGCCGGCTCCGCCGCCGCCTACCACCTCGCCCGGCACGGCCGGGACGTGCTGCTGCTGGAGAAGTCGGAGTTCCCGCGCGAGAAGGTCTGCGGCGACGGCCTGACGCCGCGCGCCGTCCACCACCTCATCCGGATGGGTGTCGACACCGAAGGCCCCGGCTGGCACCGGACGCGCGGCGTGCGGTACTGCTCCCACGGGGCGCGGGTGGAGATCGACTTCCAGGAGAACGCCCGCTACCCCGGCTACGGCCTCAGCCGTTCCCGGCACGACTTCGACGAGATCCTCGCCCGCCGGGCGGCCGAGGCCGGCGCCCGGCTGCGCACCGCCACGCAGGTCACCGAGCCCGTACTCGACCGGGCGGGGCGGGTCAGGGGAGTGCTGGCGAAGGCCGGCGACGGGGTGGCGCGCTTCGAGGCGCCGCTGGTGATCGCCGCCGACGGCGGTTCGGCCCGGCTGGCGCTGGCGCTCGGCGTGGAGCGGCTGCCGCGCCGGCCCATGGCCACCGCGATCCGGCGCTACCACCGGTCGGCGGGCGGCCACGACGACCCGTACTTCACCATCTGGGGCGACATCGACAGCCGCCCCGGTGGCCCGCCGCTCCCCGGCTACGGCTGGATCTTCCCCATGGGGGACGGCCGGGTCAACGTGGGGCTCGGGATCGTCCACGGCGCGCCGGCGGGCCGGACCGACACCCGGCGAGCGCTCGACCAGTGGCTGCCGCGCACCCCGCCCGAGTGGGGTCTCGCCGACCCCGCCTCGGTCGACGGGCCGGTGCGCGGCGCCGCCCTGCCCATGGGCTTCAACCGGCTGCCGCACTACACCCGGGGGCTGCTCCTCGCCGGCGACTCGGGCGGCATGGTCAACCCCTGGAACGGCGAGGGCATCGCCTACGCCATGGAGGCCGGCGAGTTGGCCGCCGAGGTGGCGGCGACGGCGCTGACCCGCCAGGACGGCGCGTCGCGGGAGCGCGCGCTGCACCGCTACCCCCGCGAGATCCACCGCCGCCTCGGCCGCTACTACCGGCTCGGCAACCTGTGGGCGGCGGTCCTGACCAAGCCGTCCTTCACCTCACTGCTCAGCCGCCGGATCGTCACCTCGCCCACCGCCATGCGCCACCTGACCCGGCTGATCGCCAACACCACGGACGACGGCCGCGAACTGCCGGACCGCCTCATCAACGCCCTGGTCCGCGCCGTCCCGGCCCCGGCCCCGACGGCCCGTCGGCGGTGACGCGGCCTCAGAACCGCAGCGACCAGGAGTTGAGGGTGCCGGAGTCGGAGGAGAGGGTGTCCTCGACGCGGAGGGTCCAGGTGCCGCTCGCGGTGGCGGCCGAGGCGTCGAGCGTGTACTCGCGGGATCCGTCGTACGGTTCGAGGTCGAAGGTGGTGCCGTCGGGTGAGACCAGTTGGATGTCGAGGTCGCGGATGTAGGTGTGGCTGATGTCGACGGTGACGCCGAGCGTCGCGGGCGCGCTGCCGGTGACGCCGGTGACCTCGATCGTCGACTCGACCGAGCCGAGGTCCTCGATCGACATCGACGTCGTGTTGTCGAACGTCCCGCCGCCCGAGGAGGTCGGCTGCTCCCCCCGCTGGGAGCCGAAGTGCAGGGACCACGAGTTGAGGGTGCCCTGGTCGGCGGAGGCGGTGTCCTCGACGCGGAGGGTCCAGGTGCCGTCCGCGGTGGCGGCCGAGGCGTCGAGGGTGTACTCGTGGGGTTCGTCGTACGGTTCGAGGTCGAACGTGGTGCCGTCGGGTGAGACGAGCTCGATGTCGAGGTCGTTGAGGTAGGTGTGGTCGAGGTCGATGTCGACGCCGAGTGACGCGGGGGCGTTGCCGGCGACGCCCGAGACCGTGACGGTCGATTCCACGGTGCTGTGGTCCTCGATGGCGTGCGGCGTCGTGCTGCCGAACGAGCCGGGCCCCAACGAGACCGTCTCCGTCGACGAGTCCTCCTCCCGCTCCCGGAGGCCGATGACGACCAGCACGACCACGAACGCGGCGAGGGCGAGGGCGAGGATCCAGCCCAGCCAGTTCGCCGCCGAACCGCCGGCGGGCGCGGCTGGCGCCGGGGCGCCACCGGGGCCCGGCGCGTAGGGCGACAGGGGGTGCGCCACCGGGGGCGTCGACACCGCCCGCGGTGGGGCCAGGGCCGTCGCCGTGGGCATGGCCTCCGGCGGCATCGACGCCTTCTCCGTGACGACCGCGGTCGGCGGGGCGGCGTCGGGCCGCGACGCGGCCTCAGCGGGCGGGGAGTCGAGCAGCGCGAGCGCCTCCGCGACCGTCGGGCGGTCCTCCGGCGCCTTGGCCAGCAGCCGCGTGATGAGGGGCGTCAGCGGCCCCGCGCGCCGCGGCGGCGGGGGATCCTCGTAGGCCACCGCGTGCAGCGACGCCGGAGTGGAGTCACGATCGAAGGGTGAGGCGCCCTCGACGGCCTCGTGCAGGGTCACCCCGAGGGAGAACAGGTCGCTCGGCGTCTCGCTCTTCCGGCCGAGGATCCGCTCCGGCGCCATGTAGGGCACCGAGCCGATGACGGCGCCCGTGACGGTGAGCGAGACGTCCGTCTCGTGGGTGGCGATCCCGAAGTCGGTCAGCAGGATCCCGCCGTTGTCGGCGAGCAGGACGTTGGCCGGCTTGATGTCGCGGTGCACGATCCCCGCCCGGTGCGCCGCGTCGAGCGCGTGCAGCATGGCCCGTGCCACGTCCGTGGCCTCGCCGGCGGAGAGCGGTCCCGACTCCCGCAGGCGCTCGCTCAGGGAACGCCCCACGACGAGCTGCATGACGAGCCACGGGACGTCGTCCTCGACGACCACGTCGTACACGCTCACGATGTGGGGGTGGTCGCGCAGCCGCGCGGCGTTGAGTGCCTCGCGCTCCGACCGCCTGAGCCGCTCCTCCTGCTCGACCGGGGAGGCGGACGGCGGCACTGACAGCCCCTTGATCGCCACGTCCGCCCGCAGTCGCCGGTCGTGTGCCTTCCAGACCCTCCCGAACCCGCCGCTGCCGATCGGCTCGACGAGTTCGTAGCGCCCGCCGATCACCTTCCCCGGTCCCACGGCGCGGTCCACGCTCAGTACCCCCCGTGCGGTCTAACGAACGCGTGGTGAAACAGGTTAGAGCAGAGCGTCACGTCAGGCCATGGGCTCGGCTCCGCCCGCGCCCGGCTCACTGCTGCTGGGCGCTCGCCCGGACCGGGTGCTTGCTGAGGATGGAGACCCGGTTGAAGGCGTTCATGGCGATCGCGACCCAGATCACCGCGGAGATCTCGTCCTCTCCGAGGGCCCGCCGCGCCACCGCGTAGGCGGTCTCCTGGGCGACGGCGTCGCGCGGGTCCGTGGTGGCCTCGGCCAGGGCGAGCGCCGCCCGCTCGCGCGGCGAGAACAGCTCGGTGTCGCGCCAGGCCGGCAGCACGCCGAGGCGCTGGGAGGTCTCGCCGGCGCGCAGCGCGGCGCGGGTGTGCAGGCTGAGGCAGTAGGCGCAGCCGTTGAGCTGGGAGACCCGGATGTTGATCAGCTCGACGAGCCGCCGGTCGAGCCCGGCGTCGGCGGCCGTGGCCCGGACCGCCTCGGCGGCCTCGCGGAACGCCTGGTAGGCGGCCGGGCTCTGCTTGTCGACGAAGACCCGCCGCCCCTGGTCGTGCTGGTGGCCGTTCGCCCGGGCCTGGTCCTGCTCCGCCATGTCACTCATTCCGTCTCCCTCGCGTGGTGGCACAGTGGGTCTGTCATCGAGCCATGATATTTGGTTGAATATGAAACCACATTGGCCGCGGTCGAGCGGAGGAGCCAGGTGAGCAACGTCGAGCTGAAGCCCACGGAGACGCGGTGCGGGCCCGCGCCGGGTGACGAGGGCGCCCGCGTCGAGGTGCTCACGGCACGCTCCGTCCCCCTCGGCGGCCCGCGCGCGATGACCGTACGACGCACCCTGCCACAGCGGGCCAGAACGCTGATCGGCGCCTGGTGCTTCGCCGACCACTACGGTCCTGACGACGTCGCGGAGTCCGGCGGCATGGACGTCGCCCCGCACCCGCACACCGGCCTGCAGACGGTCAGCTGGCTGTTCAGCGGGGAGATCGAGCACCGCGACAGCATGGGCAACCACGCGTTCGTCCGTCCCGGCGAGCTCAACCTCATGACCGGCGGGTACGGCATCAGCCACTCCGAGGTCTCCACCGACCGGACCACGCTGCTGCACGGCGTCCAGCTGTGGGTCGCCCTGCCCGAGACCCACCGGAACGCGCCCCGCGACTTCCAGCACCACGCGCCCGAGCCGGTCGCACTCGACGGCGGCCAGGCACGCGTCTTCCTCGGCACCCTGGCCGGCGTCACCTCGCCCGTGCGCACCCACACCCCGCTGCTCGGCGCCGAACTGGTCCTCGACGCGGGCGCGTCCGTCACCCTCGCCGTCGACCCGGAGTTCGAGCACGGCCTCCTCGTCGACCAGGGTGCCGTGCGGGTGGCGGGACAGCCGCTGGCCGCTTCGGAGTTGGGCTTCCTCGACACCGGCGAGCGGGAGCTGACGCTGGCCAACGAGGCGGACGCGCCGGCCAGGTTGATCCTCCTCGGCGGGCCGCCGTTCGGCGAGGAGATAGTGATGTGGTGGAACTTCATCGGTCGGGACCACGCCGACATCGTCCGGGCCAGGGAGGAATGGGAACGCGCCTCCGAGCGTTTCGGCGCCGTCGAGGGGTACCCGGGGGAGCGCCTGCCGGCCCCCGCCCTGCCCAACGCCACCATCACCCCGCGCCGCAACCCCGCACCGCGACCCCACCCAGGGAGAGGCGACCGATGACCGAGCCAGCCACCGAGCCCACCCCCCGCGTCGCGCGGGCCGCCGACCGCGACCGCTACGAGATCAGCGTCGGCGACGAGCCGGCCGGCCTCGCCGCCTACCGGGACCGCGGCGACCGACGCGTCTTCTACCACACCGAGATCGCCGACGCCTTCGGCGGCCGCGGCCTCGCCGCCACGCTGGTCACCGCCGCGTTGAACGACACCCGCGCGGCGGGTATGCGGATCGTGCCGGTCTGCCCGTACGTCGCCAAGTACCTCAAGAAGCACGGGGAGTTCGCGGACATCACCGATCCGGTCGACCGGGAGGTCCTGGCCTGGCTGAAGGAGACCCTGGGCTGAGCCCACCCGCGAGGAGGCCGCGCAACCGCCCGGCCTCCTGAGGGTTGTCCATCTGGAGGGCCAGCCAGGACCCGTCGCCGAAGGCCACGTCCACCCGAGACCGTTGACGGGCCGGCGGCTGGCCCGGCCGGAGCCGGCAGGGGACCGCCGCCGTCGGCTCCGCCGGCTCCCAGGGCGGCAGCGGAACGAGGCCAGCGTCCGCGACAACGAGCCGCAGCTCCCGCCCCGTGATGCGGGAGCGCTCCCAGTAAAAGCCGAAAACGGTGAGCGCGAAGCGGCCCGCGTCGCTGTCCCAGCCGCCTCGCCAGGGGCGCCCGTGCACCGTCCTGCCGACGAGCCGGAACGCCGACCCCAGCACGAACTCGAAGAGCGCCTGGACCGGCATCGCCACGATGAGCCCGGCGATCGCGGCCAGCCCCCGCTTGCTCCGGGCGGGGCCGGGTGGCAGTCGGTGCCGGGGTGGCAGTGGGATGTAGGGGTCGAGCCGGCCGTGCAGCATGCGCGGATCATCCCACCCGAATGCTCGTGGCGGTACCCGACCGTCGGTTCGCCTCGGGCACGGCGCGAGCGCCACGGCTTTCAGTCGAACAGACGCTTTCGGAACGGGCCGGCTGACGCTACGTTGGCTATGGGAGCGCTTCCATGTGCGGTCGCAGTACCGGCGACGGGCCGTCGGTGCACCGATGGGCCAGCCAGCGGGCCGGTGCTGTCGGCTGCCTGCCTAGGCAGACGACTCTTCCAGAGGAGAATCAGTGTCGATTCAACCCCCCACCGGCCGGCGAAGGTCTCCGGTCCGCAAGTTCCGCCTGGCGAGCGTCCTGGGAGTGGGCCTGCTCGCTCTCGTGATGGCGTCGCTTCCGTCCCCGGCGTCGGCGCACGGGGCCACCATGTTGCCGGGCTCGCGCACGTACCTGTGCTACCTGGACCTGCAGCGCAACAGTGGCACCCAGATGCCGACCAACCCGGCCTGTGCCAACGCGGTCCGGCAGTCCGGCACCACCCCGCTGTACAACTGGTTCGCCGTGCTCGACTCCAACGGCGGCGGCCGGACGACCGGTTACATCGCGGACGGCACGCTGTGCAGCGGCGGCAACCGCGGCCCGTTCAACTTCTCGTCCTACAACGCGACCCGCACCGACTGGCCGGTCACGCACCTGACCTCGGGCTCGAACATCGAGCTGCGGCACAGCAACTGGGCGCACCACCCGGGCCGGTTCGACGTCTACATCACCCGGCAGGGCTGGTCCCCGAGCCAGTCGCTCGGCTGGGGCGACCTGGAGCGGATCAGCTCCGTGACCAACCCGCCGCAGCGGGGCAACGTGGGCAGCGAGGCGGGCCACTACTACTGGAACGTCCAGCTGCCCAGCCGCAGCGGCTCGGCGCTGATGTTCGTGCACTGGATCCGGTCCGACAGCCAGGAGAACTTCTACTCCTGCTCGGACATCGTCTTCGACGGCGGCAACGGCCAGGTCACCTACGGCAACGGCCAGACGCTGAGCGCCGAGGAGGTCGCCGAGGCGGCCGACGCGGCGACGAACGCCAGCTCCTCGGCCCAGTCGAGCCACGCGGGCCACGGCGAGCAGGCCACCGAGGCCTCCTCGCCCACCAGCGTCCCGCTGGCGCTCCGGGTGCTGCAGCGAGCACGTGACGCGTCGTTCGACCTGATGCGTTAGGCCCAGCCGGCCATTCGGCCGGGGCAGGCGACGCGTTGCGAAAGGGCCCGCCCGGTGGATCGTGAGGATCCACGGGGCGGGCCCTGAGCCTTGCCCGGGTCACGCGGGCCGGCGCCCGGCGGTGGTCGCCCTGACCACCTGCCCGGCCCGGATCTCGAGGTCGAGCTCGGCCTCCGGGGCGAGGGGCAGGCGGGCGGCCAGCGGGGTCGTGGTGAAGGTGCCGGCCTGGCGGCACCACTCGACCCAGGTCAGCAGGTCGGCGGCGCGCTCCGGGGTGGCGCCGGCGAACTCGGAGGGCGAGAGGGCGGGTCCGGCCCACGCGGCGGTGCCTCCCGAGATCTCCGCCAGGTAGTGGCGGAGGGCGTGCGGCCCGGTGGCCAGGGAGGCGAGGAGGGGGAGCGCGGCCTCGTCGGTGGGGGCGGTCCAGTGGCCGTCCGCGCCGGTCACCGGCGGCGCGCCCGGGGCGATCCGGAGGTGGACGGGGGTTCGGGCGTCGGGCGGTGGGACGGTCAGCCGGCCGGACACGTGGCCCGGGTCTGGGGGCGGCGGCGCGGGCGGGGCGCCGACCGCCCGCCGCAACGCGCCCACCAGGGTCGTGAGTTGGTGGCAGGGCACGGTGGAGCCGGTCGGGGTGGTGACCAGCCAGCCGCCGGGTCGGGCGACTGCCCGCAGGCCACGGCGGTCGGCCAGCCGGGTCGCCGCGGCGGCCAGCGCCGCCCGCGCGGGAGGCCCCGCGTGCAGGCCGCGCGCCCAGTCGGTCGGCTCCCGGCCGCCGCAGCCCCCGCACATCAGGGCATCACGTCGCCCGAGTTGGGGCCGAGCGTCTGCCCGACGTAGAGGTTGCCGCCCGGATCGCTGGCCAGCAGCACGGCGGTGGGGGCCACCTCCGCCGGGCGGCCGAAGCGGCCGAGCGGCAACTCGGCCCGCTTGGCGCGCTTCCAGTCCTCGGTGATGCCGTCGACCATCGGGGTCTCCACGGGCCCCGGGGCGATGGCGTTGACCAGGACGCCGTGCCCGGCGACCTCCAGGGCCAGCGACTTGGTGAGGCCGATCACGCCGGCCTTCGCCGCGGCGTAGTGGGCGAGGCCGACGCCGCCCTTGATGCCCAGCTGGGACGCGATGTTGATGATCCGGCCGCCGCCGCGGGCGATCATCCCCGGCACCGCGTACCGGCAGCACAGGAAGACGCCCGTGAGGTCGACCGCGATGGTCTCCGCCCAGGTCGCCGCCGACATCTCGGCCAGTGGCGACTCGGTGAGGATGCCGGCCGAGTTGACCAGCACGTCGAGGCCGCCGAGGTGGCGTTCCGCCTCGGCCACGGCGGCCGAGACGGATGCCTCGTCGGTGACGTCCAGCCGGATGGCGGACGCGTCGCCGGGCGCGGGGTCGCGGTCGGCGACGATGACGCGCGCGCCCTCGGCGGTGAACGCGGCGGCGATGGCGGCGCCGATGCCGCTGGCGCCGCCGGTGACGAGGGCGGTGCGGTCACGAAGAACAGCCATGGTCATCCTCGGGGTTCAAGGGTTCAGGCCGGCATGCGGACGGTGAGGCCGCCGTCGACGACGATCTCCTGGCCGGTCAGGTAGGACGCCTCGGGCGAGGTGAGGAAGCGGATCACGGCGGCGATCTCCTCGGGGCGACCGGCGCGCCCGAGCGGGATGCCGGCGGCGGCCCGGTCCAGGCCCTCGGGGCCGAGGGAGTTGACCGGGTCGAGGGACTGCGGGGTGACGACATAGCCGGGGACCACGGTGTTGACGCGGACGCCGCGCGGCGCGAGCTCCACCGCCAGGCTGCGACACAGGCCGAACACCCCGGACTTGGCCGCCGCGTAGTGCGCGTGCTCGCCCCAGCCGTAGACGCCGCCGGCGATGGAGGAGACGGCGACCATCGCGCCGGGCCCCGTCATCAGGGCGGCCGCGGCCCGCAGGGTGCGCAGCACGCCGGTCAGGTCGACCTGGACCAGGTCGTCCCAGGCCGCGTCGTCGAGCTCGGCCAGCGAAGCGCGGCGGAGCACCCCGGCGTTGGCCACCGCGATGTCGAGCCGGCCCCAGGCGTCGACGGCACGCCGGGCGAAGGCGTCGACCTGGGCCGTGGAGCGCACGTCGACCTCGTGGACGACGCACCGGCCGCCGACGGCCCGCACGGCGGCGGCGGTCTCCTCAGGGTCGTGCGGGTCCCCGGGGTAGGCGCCCACGACGGTGGCCACGCCGCGTTCGGCGTACGCGACGGCGAGGGCGCGGCCGATGCCGCTCGCGGCGCCGGTGATGAGGGCGACCTGGGAGGGTGCGTCAGTCATCGAGGGTCTCCACGGGACGGGCGGCGAACATCACGAAGCCGGAGAGGAACGTGCCGACGGCGCCGACGAGCAGGGCCGCGCCGTTCCAGCTCACGTCGGCCGCGAGCAGCGCCGTCACGATGAGGCCGGCGACGATCGCGCCCGGCTGGGACAGGGCGTTGAGGAAGGCGGTGCCGGTGGCGCGGCAGCGGGTGTCGTAGCACTCGCCCATGTAGAACAGCAGCGCGGCGTAGGGGCCGACGAGGAAGAACATGCCGAGCGAGTAGAGCGCCACCACGAGGAAGGTGCCGTGCGCGACGGTGAGGGTGAGGGCGAAGAAGAGCCCGGAGAGGATCCAGCCGACGCCCACCACGTTGCGGCGACCGAAGCGGTCGCCGACCCAGCCGTGGAAGACGTAGCCCAGGTAGCCCACGGCGTTGATGACGATGAGCATCACGAGCGAGCCGGTGAAGCTGACGTCCTTGCCCTCGGTGAGCACGGTGGTGCCGAGGACGCTGAAGACCTGGATGCCGAACCAGTTGACGATCCACGCGAAGCCGAGCACCAGGGTGTTGCGCAGGGCCGGGCCGCGGAAGATGGCGGCGAGCGGGGCCGACTCCTCCTCGGCGACGCCGTAGGAGCGGGCGAGTTCGCGGGCCTCGTCGTCCCGGCCCCGCTTGCGCAGCTCGCGGAGCTTCAACTCCAGCTCGAACTGCGGGGACTCCTTGAGGCCGCGCCGGGCGAGGGCGATGACGAGGGCGGGGAAGACGGCGATGAGGAAGCAGCCGCGCCAGCCGACGACGGGCAGGAAGACGGCGACGAAGGCGGCGGCGAGCAGCACGCCGAGCGGCCAACCGCCCTGCACCAGGCTGTAGACGAGGCCGCGCCGCTTCTTGATCTTCTCGTCCTCGGTGACGGCGTAGATCTCGTTGAGGTAGGTGGCGTTGACGGCCTGTTCGGAGAGGCCGAGGCCGCCGAGCGAGCGGACCCCGACGAGGTAGCCGGCGCCGGGGGTGACGGCGGTTGCGGCGGACGCGAGGGCGGTGCCGGAGACCGTGAGGATCATGCCCCTGCGGCGACCTATGCGGTCCACGACCGGGCCCACGCCGAGGGCGACGACGGCCGTGCCGACCGATATCAGGGTGGAGATGAACGAGGCGCGGGTGTCGCTCCAGCCGAAGTGGTCGGACATCTCGGGCAGCAGGGTGCCGAACAGGATGTAGTCGTAGACGGCGAACAGCCAGGCGAGGAAGGCGATGAAGGTGGCCTTGCGGGTGGCGCGGACGCCGACCCGGGGGAACGTTCTGGTGGCGGGCGGCGGGGCCGACTCGGCCACCGCGCGGGGTGACGCAGGGGACATGGGATGCCCTTCCGGGGAGCGGGGGACGGAGAAGGGAGGGGAGGAGAAGGCAGGGGACGGGGGTAGGGAACCCGGGGGAGGGGGTTCAGGCGCGGGGGGAGCGGGCCTTGAAGTCGGAGGCGATCTCGTCGAACGTCGACCAGCGCACGCCGTCGTGGCCGTTGATGTACTCGATCAGGCGCTCCAGCATCAGGAGGTTCTGTGGGCGCCCCGAGACGTCGGGGTGGATGGTCATGGTGAAGGCCGCGTAGTCCATCTCGCGGTGGACCCAGTCGAACTGGTCGCGCCAGGACTCCTCGAGATGCCGGGGGCTGACGAAGCCGTGGCTGTTGGCGCTGGCCTTGACGAACATCATGGGCGGCAGGTCGTCGAGGTACCAGTTGGCCGGGATCTCGACGAGGTCGGTCTCCTCGCCGCGGACCAGCGGCTTCATCCACTCGTGGGCCGGACGGGAGTAGTCGATCTTGGTCCAGCTGTCCCCGACGCGCACCCGGTAGGGCGTGAAGTCGTTGTGCATCAGGGAGTGGTCGTAGGTGATTCCGCGTTCCAGCAGCAGCTCGTTGGTGACCGGGGAGAACTCCCACCACGGGGCGACGTAGCCGGTCGGGCGGCGCCCGGTCACGCTCTCGACCAGCTCGATGCCGCGGTCGAGGACGGCGCTCTCCTGTTCCCGGGTCATGGCGATCGGGTTCTCGTGCGAGTAGCCGTGGACGCCCACCTCGTGGCCGGCGTCCACCACCATCCGGGTCTGGTCGGGGAAGGTCTCGATGGAGTGGCCCGGGATGAACCAGGTCGTGGGCAGCTCGTAGCGCTCGAAGAGGCGCAGCAGGCGCGGGGTGCCGACCTCGCCGGCGAACATGCCGCGCGAGATGTCGCAGGGCGAGTCCTCGCCGCCGTATGAGCCGAGCCAGCCGGCGACGGCGTCGACGTCGACGCCGAAGGCGACACGGATGTCCTTCTTGACGTTCGTCATGATCGGTCCTTGCTTTCGGGGGTATGGGCGGAGTCGGTGGCCGGGGAGAGTGGTGGGGAGTCGCTTCCGGAGCGGCGAGAGTGGGGCGGGTCAGGTCAGGGACGGGTCGGGAGCGGGGTGGTCGGATGCGCGGTGGGCGGTGAGCGGGTGAGGGGTGGGCCCGGGGGAGACGCCGGCCAGTAGCGGCAGGTCGCGGGTGGCGCGCGCCGGGTCGCGGTCGCGGGCCAGCAGTGCGATGAGGAGGATGCGGGCCTGGGCGGGGCGCAGGCTGCCCAGCGGGACGGCACCGGCCTCGATCAGGTCCACGCCGCCGCCGTTTCCGTAGATCGCCGCCACCGGGCCGGCGTGCACGCGGGTGGAGAGACCGATGACGACGCCCGCGGCGGTCAGCCGGGCGACGGCGGCGCAGACGGCGTGGTTGGCGTTGCCGGCGCCGGTGGCCTCGAGCACCACACCCTGGGCACCGGCGGCGGTGACCGCGTCCAGGGCCACGGTGTCCGAGCCGGGGTAGCAGGGGACGATGTCCACCCGCACGCCGTCCAGGTCGAGTTCGCCGAGGGGCAGCCCGGGGAGCCGGACGGGCCGGGCCGTCAGCGTCACCACCCCGTCGCGCACCAGGCCGACCGGGCCCGAGTCGGGGGCGGCGAAGGCGGCGGGGGCCAGCGTGTGGGTCTTCCGGGTCCCGCGCGCCGGGTAGATCCGGCCGTCGAAGACCACCAGGGCGCCGAGCCTGGCGGCCTCCGGTGCGGCGGCGACGCTGATGGCGTCCGCGAGGTTGCGCGGTCCGTCGGTGTCGACGGCGCCGGCGTCCCGTTGCGCGCCGGTGAAGACGACGGGTCTGGGGTCGTCGTGCACCAGGTCGGCCAGGAAGGCGGTCTCCTCCAGGGCGTCGGTGCCGTGGGTGACGACCACCCCGAGGACGTCGGGGTCGGACAGCGCCTCGTGGGCGCGGGCGACGATCCCCGCCATGTCGCCGGGGGTGAGGAGGTAGCTGCCCACGCGCAACACGTCGACGCCCTCGACCGGCACGCCGGGCTCGCCGGCCAGCCGGGCCAGCAGCGTCCCGGCCCCGTCCACGGCCCGGCTCGCGCCGCGCCCGTCCGGGCGCGAGGCGATGGTTCCGCCGGTGGTGAGGACTACGACCCTGCGCACTGGGCGCCTCCCGAAGTTGGGCGAGCGGTTTGGCCAATCGATTGGCCCAATCGATTGCGTCAGTGTGCACGGCCTTCCTGTCGCGGTCAATTACCCCGCTGTTACGATCGCGGAAAAGCGCCGTCCCCCCGAGTGCACGCCTGGCACCTGGCGCGCCCGCCCGGCGTCGTTGATCCCTGCAGCGGAGGCACGATCAGCCATGGCCACGGACCCGCACCGGCCCCAGGTGACCCTGCGGACGCTGGCCGACCAGCTGGGGCTGCACGTGTCGACCGTCTCCCGGGTCCTGCACGCCAAGCCGGACGAGGGCCGCAGGGCCGCCTCGCCGGCCACCATCGCCCGGGTCAGGGAGCTCGCCGACCGGCTCGGCTACCAGCCCAACCCGCACGCCACCAGCCTGCGCACCCAGCGCAGCAACCTCGTCGGGGTGCTCGTCCCGCGGCTGTCCGACCTGGTGCTGGCCACCATCTACGAGGGGATCGAGGAGGCCGCATCCGAGCGCGCCCTGTCGACCTTCGTCACCAACACCCGTGACCAGCCCCGGCTCCAGCGTGAGCACACGGAGATGGTGCTGGCCCGCAGGGTGGACGGCATGATCTTCGGCGACGCGCACGCGGACGGCGCGTTCCTCACCGAGACGGCGGCCAGGGGGGTGCCGTTCGTGCTGGTCAGCCGGCATGTCGCCGACCATGTCGCGGTCACCTGCGACGACCGCCTCGGCGGGCGGCTCGCGGCCGAGCACCTGCTCTCCCTCGGGCACCGGCGGATGGCGGTGCTCGCCGGCGAGCCCTACGCCAGCACCGGCATCGACCGCACGGCGGGCTTCGTCGAGGCGTGCCGGGAAGCGGGCGTGACGGTGCGTCCCGAGCACGTGGTGCACTCGCCGTTCGACGCGGCGGGCGGCCGGGCGGCCACCGAGCGGCTGCTGGCGCTGCCAGGACCCGCGCCCACCGCGATCTTCGCGGCCAACGACTTCGCCGCGATCGGCGCCATGGGCGCGCTGCGCGACCACGGCCGTCAGGTCGGCTCCGACGTGGCGGTGATGGGCTTCAACGACACGCCGCTGGCCGCCGAGTTGCCGGTGCCGCTGACCAGCGTGCGCTCCCCGATGCACGAGATGGGCCGCCGGGCGCTGGAACTGCTGGCCCGGTTGATCGCCGGCGAGCCGGCGGAGTCGGAGCGGCTCATCCCCACGTTGAAGGTCCGCGCCTCCACGACCGGCTGACCCCCACCCACTTCGTCGAACGGGAGGACCACCCGTGACCGAGCCCACCGAAACGCCTCGCACCGTTCTCGTCACCGGAGCCACCGACGGCCTCGGCAGGGCCCTGGCCCACGACCTGGCGGCCAGCGGCGCCGAGCTGATCCTGCACGGCCGCAGCCCGGAGCGGCTGGACCGCCTCGTCGCCGAGCTGGTGGCCGGCGGCGCCGGCGAACCCCGGACCGTCGTCGCGGACTTCGCCGAGCTCGCCCAGGTCCGCCGGATGGCGGAAGAGGTCCGTGCGACGGCCGGGCGGCTGGACGTGCTGGTGAACAACGCCGGCGTCGGCGGCGGCGAGCCGGACGGCCGCACCCGCCGCACCAGCGCGGACGGCCACGAGCTGCGGCTGGCGGTCAACCACCTCGCCGGATTCCTGCTCACCCTCGAACTGCTGCCGCTGCTGCGGGCGTCGGCGCCGGCCCGGGTGGTCAACGTGGCGTCCCTCGGCCAGTACCCGATCGACTTCGACGACCTGATGCTGGAGCACGGCTACGACGGCTGGCGCGCCTACCGCCAGAGCAAGCTGGCGCAGATCATGTGCGGCTTCGAGCTCGCCGGCCGGCTGCCCGCCGGGGAGGTGACCGTCAACAGCCTCCATCCCGCCACCTACATGCCGACGAAGATGGTGCTCGCCGACCTCGGCCGCAGCGTCGACACCCTGGAGGAGGGCCTGGCGGCCACCCGCCGCCTCGTCCTCGCTCCCGAACTCGCCACGACCACCGGCCGGTTCTACGACCGGATCCGGGAGAGTCAGGCGCACGCCCAGGCGTATGACGCCGCGGCCCGGCGGCGCCTGTGGGACAGGAGCGTGGAGCTCACCGGGGCTCCGACGCCCGCCTGAGCCCAGGGCCGGTGACCGGGCGTCAGGCCGTGACCGGGTCGGCCGCCTCGGGGGTCATCAGGTAGCGGGGGAGGTGGGCCGGGGCGAAGGCGTGCTCGACGACCATGGCGGCGGCGCCGTAGACGCCGGCGCGCTCGCCGGCGCGGGACTGGACGATGCGCAGGTCCTGGGTGGCCAGCGGCAGCGAGCGCTGGTAGACGACTTCGCGGATGCCGGCGACGAGGTGCTCGCCGGCCTGGGAGAGGGCGCCGCCGATGACGATCACCGAGGGGTTGAAGAAGCTGACCGCGGTGGCCAGCACCTCGCCGATGTGGCGGCCGGCCTGGCGGACCAGCTTCAGGGTGGTGACCGAGCCGTTGCGCGCCAGGGCGACCACGTCGGCGCTGGTGCGGGCCTCGTTGCCCAGCTCGGTGAGCCGGGCGGCGAGCGCGGCGCCGCTGGCGACGGCCTCCAGGCAGCCGGTGTTGCCGCAGCGGCACGGCACGTCGGCCTCGTGCGGGAGCTGGACGTGGCCCATGTCGCCGGCGGCGCCCTGGGAGCCGCGGTGCAGCCGGCCGTCGGCGATCAGGCCGCTGCCGATGCCGGTGGCGATCTTGACGAAGATCATGTGCTGCTGGTCGTGCCACTGGGTGCGGTGCTCGCCGAGCGCCATCAGGTTCACGTCGTTGTCGACCAGCGCCGGGGCGCCGACCAACTCCTCCACGAAGCCGGGCACGTCGAAGCCGTCCCAACCGGGCATGATCGGCGGGTTGGTGGGCTTGCCCGAGGCGTGCTCGACGGGGCCCGGTAGGCCGAGGCCGATGCCGAGCAGGTCGGCGCGGCCGCGCCCGGCCCTGGTCAGCAGCCCCTCGCCGTGCTCGGTGACCTGCTTGAGTACCGTCTCGGGGCCGGCCGCGACGTCGAGCGCCAGGTCCTCCTCGGCCAGCACGGTGCCGGACAGGTCGGTGATCGCGGTCTTGGCGTGGGTGGCGCCGATGTCGGCGGCCAGTACGACGCGGGCGGCGGCGTTGAAGACGAAGGTGGACGGCGGCCGCCCGCCGGTGGAGGGCGCGTTGTCGGTCTGGGTGAGCAGCCCGGAGCCGAGCAGCGTGTCGACGCGCTCGGCGATGGTCGAGCGGCCCATGCCGGTCTCCGCGACCAGCTCGGCTCGGGTCCGCGGCCGGCCGTCGCGCACCAGCCAGAGCAGCGCGGCCGTGCCCGCCGCCTGACCGGCGGGGAGGGAGCCGTTCTCCGCCATGGTGGCCCTGCCCTTCTGTCGCCTGCGGACCTTAAGTGCGTGGTCAACGATACAACGTAGGGGGCTTAGTTCAGTTACCGCACAAGCTTCGATCAGAAACCGCTGCGCTTTCTATTGACGTCCGGCAAAAGCCTTCCTACCTTGTCGCCCATGACTGGCCCCCCGAAGACGTCCGGCCCGTCCGCGGCGGAGGACGTACGTGAACCGCTGTTGGCGATGCACGGAATCGTCAAGCACTTCCCCGGCGTGAAGGCCCTCGACGGCATCGACATGGACGTCCTGCCGGGCGAGGTGCACTGCCTCCTGGGCCAGAACGGCGCAGGCAAGTCCACCCTGATCAAGGTCCTGGCCGGGGCCCACCAGCCCGACGCCGGGCGGATCCTGTGGCGTGGCGAGGAGGTCCGCTTCCCGCGCCCGGTGGCGGCCCTGGACCGCGGCATCGCGACCATCTACCAGGAACTCGACCTGGTGGACGGTCTGTCCGTGGCCGAGAACGTCTACCTCGGTCACGAGCGCGCCCAGTTCGGCTTCACCGCGCGCGGCGAGATCAACGCCGCCACCGGTGAGCTGCTGCGACGCCTCGGTCACCCCGAGATGTCCCCGACCCAGGAGGTCGGCTCGCTCTCCGCGGCCGGCAAGCAGATCGTCAGCATGGCCCGCGCCCTCTCGCACGACGCCCAGCTGATCGTGATGGACGAGCCCTCGGCCGTCCTGGACCAGGAGGAGGTCAACCGCCTCTTCACGGTGATCGCCGACCTCGCGGCGCAGGGCATCGCGATCATTTACATCTCGCACCGTCTCGAGGAGATCCGGCGGATCGGCGACCGGATCACCGTGCTCAAGGACGGCCGCACCGCGGCCTCCGGGCTGCCGGCGGCCGACACCCCGACCCTCGAGATCATCCGGCTGATGACCGGCCGGTCCATCGAGTACGTCTTCCCCGAGCGCGCCGCCGCGTCCGAGGCGCCGGCCGAGCCGGTGCTGGAGGTCGAGGGGCTCAGCAGGAAGGGCGAGTTCACCGACGTCGGGTTCAGCGTGCGGCCGGGCGAGATCCTCGGCCTCGCCGGGCTGGTCGGCTCCGGGCGCTCCGAGATCCTGGAGACCGTCTACGGCGCCCGCAAGGCCACCGCCGGCACCGTGCGCGTCGCCGGCCGGACGCTGCGCCCCGGCCGGGTCGGCGCCGCGATGGCCGCCGGGGTCGGCTTCTGCCCAGAGGAGCGCAAGAGCCAGGCGCTGATCCTCGGCGACGCCGTCTACCGCAACGTCACGCTCGCCAGCCTGGCCCGCTTCCACCGCGCCGGCTTCATGGACAACGCGCGGGAGCGGAGCGCGGCGACCGAGCACACCGAGGCGCTCGACGTGCGCCCCGCCGGCGTCAACCGCCCGGTGAGCAACCTGTCGGGCGGCAACCAGCAGAAGGTCGTGCTGGCCCGCTGGCTGCTGCGCGGCTGCAAGGTGCTGCTGCTCGACGAGCCCAGCCGCGGCGTGGACGTCGGCGCGCGCGCCGAGATCTACGCCCTCATCCGGGACCTCGCCGACCAGGGCATCGGCGTGGTGCTGGTGTCCAGCGAGATCGAGGAGGTCATCGGCCTCTCCGACCGGGTGCTGGTGATCTCCGACGGCCGGGTCGTCGCCGAGTCGGCCGCCGAGGACATCGACGAACACCGGGTCCTCGACCTGGTGATGGAGGGCCAGCCGGTGGCCGCGTCAACCGCTGGCGCGGGGCCCAGTGGAATCGGGGAAGCGCGGTGAGCGGCGCGCCCGTCGCCGCCGCCCCGTGCGTACGACCTGGCGTCGGCCCGCACAGCGCCGACAGAGAAGTGATCGAGGAGAGTCCACAGTGAGCGCTCAGACAGAAGCCGAGCAGCGGCCCGGCGACGCCGTGCGGGTCGCGCCGCAGGGCGCCGCGCGGATCGGCGCGCTGCTCTCCAGCCCGGCGGGCCGCAACCTGGGCCTGGTCATCGCCCTGCTGCTGCTGTGCCTGATCGGCGTCGCCACGGCGGGGGACCGGTTCGCCTCCCTCGACAACATGATGACGATCCTGCGCCTGGCCTCGGTGGTCGGCGTGGTCAGCGTCGCCATGACGTTCGTCATCACCGGCGGCGGCATCGACCTGTCCGTGGGCGCGGTGCTGGCGCTGGCCTCGGTCTGGGCGACCACGCTGTCCACCCAGCAGATGGCGGCCGACTTCCACTGGATCGTGATGGTCACCACGGCCCTGCTGGTGGGCGCCGGCGCGGGCCTGATCAACGGGCTGCTGATCGCCTACGGCCGGATGGCGCCGTTCATCGCCACCCTGGCCATGATGGCGGCGGCGCGCGGCCTCGCCGAGCTCATCTCGGACCGGCAGACCCAGGTGGTGACCGAGACCGGGCTCGTCGACTTCTTCGGCGCCGAGGTGCTCGGCGTCCCGGTCCTGGTGATCATCTTCGCGCTGACCGCGGCCGGTGGCTGGGTGCTGCTCAACCGCACCACCTTCGGCCGCCGCACCCTCGCGGTCGGCGGCAACCCGGAGGCGGCCCGGCTCGCCGGCATCGACGTCCGTCGGCACAGCGCCATCCTCTACCTGCTGCTCGGCCTCGCCTGCGGCCTGGCCGCCGTGATGATCCTGGCCCGCACCACCGCCGGCACCTCGACCCACGGTGGCCTGCTGGAGCTGGACGCCATCGCGGCCGTGGTGATCGGCGGCACGCTGCTCAGCGGCGGTCGCGGCACCGTCGTCGGCACCGTCTTCGGCGTGCTGATCTTCACCACGCTCACCAACGTGTTCACCCTCAACAACCTCGACAACTCCACGCAGAACGTCGCCAAGGGCGCGATCATCGTCGCCGCGGTGCTGCTCCAGCAGCGCGTCGCCGGGCGCGGCACCCCATAGGGCGAGCCGTCGAGCCCTGATCCACCGGGCCCGGCGTCCGCCACCCCCCTTTCTCTTGCTCACCACCCCTTCGTCCTGACCGGAGACAGCCATGTCCAGAAACCTCCCCCGCAGCGGCGCCCGCCGGATCTTCACCAGGGTCGGCGTCGGTCTGGCCGCGGTCGGCCTGCTCGCCGCCTGCACCAGCAACACGCCCGAGGAGAGCGAGGAGGAGACCGACGGCGGGCAGCAGAACGCCGCCAGCTCCAACGACGAGCCCGGCGAGAACGTCGTGATCGGCTTCTCCGGTCCGCAGGCCGACCACGGTTGGCTGGCCGCCATCAACACCTTCGCGGAGCAGGCCGCCGAGCAGTACTCCGACGTCGAGCTGCGGATGGCCGAGGGCACCAACGACCCGTCCACCCAGATCAGCCACATCGAGACCTTCATCAACGACGGCGTCGACGCCATCGTGCTGCTGCCCACCGACGGCGCCGCGCTCACCCAGGTGGCAACGCAGGCCATGGAGGCCGGCATACCGGTGGTCAACGTGGACCGCGAGTTCTCCGACGACGCCGCCGCCCGCACCACCATCCTCGGCGACAACTACGGCATGGGCGTCTCCGCCGGCGAGTACGCCTGCCAGCTGGTCGCCGAGAACAACCTCGGCGACGACGCCGTCATCGCCGAGATCGCCGGCATCGACTCGCTGCCGCTCACCCAGGAGCGCTCCCAGGGCTTCGCCGACGCGCTCGAGGTCTGCGGGCAGGACGTCGACAACCGGGTCGCCGCCGAGTTCACCGTCGAGTCGGGCGAGGAGGCCGCCTCCAACCTGCTCCAGGCGGCGAACGAGATCGACATCATCTGGAACCACGACGACGACCAGGGCGTGGGCGTCAAGGCCGCCTTCGACAACGCCGGCCGCGACGAGTTCTTCTTCATCGGCGGCGCCGGCTCGGCCAACGCCATGCGCTGGATCCAGAGCGGCGAGATGGAGGCCACCGTCATCTACCCGGCCACCCAGGCCGGCGACGGCATCAAGCTCGCCCGGCTGATCGCCCAGGACCGCGGCCTGTCCGACCTGGTCCAGGTCGAGGTGCCGCGCCGCATCGTGCTCGACGCCCCCGTGGTGACCGCCGAGAACGTCGAGGAGTACCTCCCGATGGGCTTCGAGTCCTGACGGCCGGAGGCACGACGGCCGCAGGCCCAGCCGGAGGTCCCCACTCCCCGACGACGGAGGTCGCATGAGCACGCTCAGCAGCTCGAACAACCGCCCACGCACCGCCCCACCAGCCGCAGGCGAGACGCTCGGCATCGGCATGGTCGGCTACGGCTTCATGGGCATGGCCCACTCCCAGGGCTGGCGCAACGCCAGAAGCTTCTTCGCCCCGCCGCTGCGCCCCCGGCTCGCCGCCCTCGGCGGCCGGAACCGGGAGGCGGCCGGCGAGCTGGCCGACCGGTTCGACTGGCCGGTGGTGGAGACCGACTGGCGGGCACTGGTGGCGCGGGACGACGTGCACCTCGTCGACGTCTGCACCCCGGGCGACACGCACGCCGAGATCGCCATCGCCGCCCTGGAGGCCGGCAAGCACGTGCTGTGCGAGAAGCCGCTGGCCAACACCGTCGCCGAGGCCGAGGCCATGGTCGAGGCGGCGGCCAAGGCCAGGGAGCACGGCGTGCGTTCGATGCTCGGCTTCACCTACCGGCGGGTCCCGGCCCTCACGCTGGCCCGCCGGCTGGTGGCCGAGGGCCGGCTCGGGCGGCTGCGGCACGTGCGGGCCCGCTACCTCCAGGACTGGCTGACCGACCCGTCGGCGCCCTACACCTGGCGCATGTCGAAGGAGCGGGCCGGCTCCGGCGCGCTCGGCGACATCGGCGCGCACGCCGTCGACCTGGCCCAGTACCTCACCGGGGAGCTGGTCACCGGGGTCAGCGCCGTCACCGACACCTTCGTGCGGGAGCGCCCGCTGCCGGACGGCGGCGGCACCGGCGAGGTCACCGTCGACGACGCGGCCGTCTTCCTCGGCCGGTTCGACGGCGGCGCGCTCGCCACCTTCGAGGCCACCCGGTTCGCCACCGGGCGCAAGAACGCGCTGCGGATCGAGCTCAACGGCGACCGCGGCAGCCTGGCGTTCGACCTGGAGGAGCTCAACGTCCTCCACTTCCACGACGCCACCGTCGACCAGAACGTCCAGGGCTTCACCCGGATCCTGGTCACCGAGCCCACCCACCCCTACATCGAGGCCTGGTGGCCGCCGGGGCACGGCCTCGGCTACGAGCACGCCTTCGCCCACCAGGCCGTCGACCTGCTGACGGCCATCGCCGACGGCACAGAACCGGAACCGTCCTTCGAGGACGGCCTGCGGGTGCAGCGGGTGCTGGCCGCCGTCGAGGAGTCCCACGAGGCCGGCGGCGCCTGGACCACGCTGCCCGCCCCGACCACGCCGGCCACCGCTCCCTGACCCTCCCCAAGGCGCCGCGGCCAGGGCTCTCGGGCCCTGGCCGCGCGACCCCCCATGTGAACCACCAGAGAAACACAGGAGCCGTCATGTGCTACGGATTCGACGGAGACAGATCCCTCACCGACTCGCTCGCCGCGCGCGGCCTCGGGCGCCGCACGCTGCTGCGCGGCGCGGCCCTGGGCGCCATCGGCGCCGGCGCGGCCTTCGCGGCCGCCCCCGCGGCGCTGGCGGCCCAGTCCCAGGGCGGCGGCCACGGCCACTCGCTGGTGCCCCGCAACAAGATCAGCGTCCAGCTGTACACCCTCCGCTCGGACCTGGGCGGCGCCGCCGGCTACGACGCCACCCTGCGCTCGCTCGCCCGCATCGGCTACCGCAAGGTCGAGCAGGCCGGCTACTACGGCCGCACCGCCACCGAGCTGCGCCGCTTCCACGACAGCCTCGGCATCCGCACCACCTCGAGCCACGAGGGCATCAGCGCGGACGACGCGGCGCTGCGCACCAAGCTGCAGAACGCCCTGATCCTGGGCCAGAAGTACGTCAACGTGCCCTACCTCAACTCGGCCAACGCCGAGGACTGGTACGCCTGGGCCGAGCGGATGAACGTCGAGGCACGCGCCGCCCGCCGCCTCGGGCTGCGCTACGGCTACCACAACCACGCCCACGAGTTCACCACCGACCTGGGCCGTGGCCGCACCCCGTGGGACATCCTCACCCAGGAGCTCGACCCGCGCTACGTCCACCTGGAGATCGACCTCTACTGGACGGTCAGGGCCGCCGTCGAGCTCGGCGAGCGCGACCCGGAGCGCTTCTCGCTCGACGTCATCCGCCGCGCGCCGCAGCGCGTCATCCAGTTCCACGTCAAGGACCGCAGCGCCGCCGACGGCGACATGGCCGACCTCGGCACCGGCGTCATCGACTTCCCCCGCATCTTCCGGGCCCACAAGGTCGACGAGTACATCGTCGAGAACGACACCCCCGACGTCACGCCGCTGCAGTCGGCCGAGGTCGGCTACGGCTACCTCAGCTCCTGACGCGCGACCAGGGCCCAGCCACCCCCTCGCTCCTGGTGGCGGCCCACCGGCCGCCACCAGGCAACGCCCCGCCGGCTCGCTGGCACCGAACGGCAGGGCGATCGAACCGCCGGCCACACGCGCACGAAGAGGAAGCAATGCGAAGAAAAACCATTCCAGCCCTCGTGGCGGTGATGGTGGGCGCGCTGCTGAGCGTACCCGCTGCCGCCAACGCCCACGAGGGGCACGAGCCGACCCCCGACGCGCCCGAAGCCGAGTTCCAGAAGGTCACCCTCAACGACACGCCAGGCGAGCCCATCGACCTCGCCGTCCTGCCTGACGGCCGCGTGATGCACACCACCCGCGGCGGCCAGGTGTGGATCAACGACCCCGACAACGGCCTCAACACCCTCGCCGCCGAGCTCGACGTGTACGAGCACGACGAGGAGGGCCTGCAGAGCATCGCCATCGACCCGAACTTCAACGGTCGCGGCAACAGCTGGGTCTACCTGTACTACGCCCCGCCGCTCGACACCCCCGTGGACGACCCGGCCACCCCGGGCGTCAACGAGGGCGACGCGCCCCTGACCGGCACCCCCGAGGACTTCGAGCCGTTCGAGGGCTACACCCAGCTCTCCCGCTTCCAGCTGCGCGGCGACAGCCTCGACCTGTCCACCGAGCAGCGGATCATCGAGGTCCCGGCCACCCGGGGCATCTGCTGCCACGTCGGCGGCGACATCGTCTTCGACAGCGACGACAACCTCTACCTGTCCACCGGCGACGACTCCAACCCGTTCGCCTCCGGCGGCTACACCCCCATCGACGAGCGGACCGACCGCAACCCCGCCTACGACGCGCAGCGGACCTCCGCCAACACCAACGACCTGCGCGGCAAGGTGCTGCGGATCAAGGTCAACCGGGACGGCTCCTACTCCGTTCCGCGCGGCAACCTCTTCCGGCCCGGCACGGAGGGCGCCCGGCCCGAGATCTTCCTGATGGGCCTGCGCAACCCGTTCCGGATCGAGATCGACCAGGAGACGGACGCGCTCTACGTCGCCGACTACTCGCCCGACGCGCGCGTCGCCGACCCGGGGCGCGGCCCGGACGGCACCGGCAAGTGGTTCGCGACCACGCAGGCCGGCAACCACGGCTGGCCCTACTGCGTCACCCCCGAACTCCCCTATGTCGACTACGACTTCGCCACGAACACCTCGGGCGAGCCGTTCGACTGCGCGGCCCCGGTGAACGAGTCGCCGCACAACACCGGGCTGCGTGAGCTGCCGACCGTCGTCCAGCCGCAGATGTGGTACGGCTACGGCGAGTCGGAGAACTTCCCCGAGCTCGGCACCGGCGGCATCGCCCCGATGGCCGGCCCGGCCTACGAGTACGACCGGCGGGTCGAGGCCCGCAACAGCTCCCGCGCCTGGCCCCGGGAGTACGACGGGCACCCGCTGTTCTACGAGTTCAGCCGGGACCGGATCTGGGGCTTCGACGTCGACCGCCGCAACAACCTCAACGGTATCGAGGAGGTCCTCGCCGACCTCGACTTCTCCTCGCTGATCGACATGGAGTTCGGCCCCGACGGCGCGCTCTACGTGCTGGAGTACGGCAAGGGCTTCTTCGCCGAGAACCCGGAGGCGCAGCTCGCCCGCATCGACTACATAGGACGCGACGGCAACCACACCCCGGTGCCGCGCGCCTCCGCCGACGTCACCGGCGGACACGCGCCGCTGACCGTCAACTTCTCCAGCGAGGGCACCGAGGACGCCGACGGCGACCGGCTGCGCTACGCCTGGGACTTCGACTCCGACGGTCGGATCGACTCCCGGGAGGCCAACCCGACCTTCACCTACACCGAGGACGGCGTCCACCTCGCCTCCCTCCGGGTGACCGACCGCACCGGCCGCGCCGCCAACGCCGAGGTGGAGATCGTCATCGGCAACGACGTGCCGCAGGTCTCCTTCGTCACCCCGGTCGGCGGCGAGGAGTTCTCCTTCGGTGACACGATCGCCTACGAGGTGACCGTCACCGACGACCAGCCGTTCGACTGCTCGCGGGTCTCCGTGACCTACACCCTGGGCCACGACACGCACGGTCACCCCCTCACCACCTCCAGGGGCTGCGTCGGCTCGATCACGACCGCCCTGGACGACTCGCACGACCCGGAACACGACAACCTGCGGGGCGTGTTCACGGCCAGCTACACCGACCCCGGCGTGAACGGGCTTCCCCCGCTCACCGGCACCGCCGAGGTGACGCTCGTCCCGGTCGGCTGACCGGGACCGGGTGAGCCCCGGCCGGGCCCCGGGTGACACCGGGGCCCGGCCGGGGCAATCCCATGGAAACACCGACCAGGAGGTCCGCACATGTCCGCGCTGTCCCCTCCCTCTCCCGCTCCCCGGATCGGCGTCTGGTTCGTCGGCGCCAGGGGCTCGGTGGCCACCACCGCCACGGTGGGCGCCCTCGCCCTGCGCGCCGGGCTCGGCTCGCCCGACGGCTGCGTGGCCGAACTCCCGGAGGTGGCCGCCGCCCGACTGCCCGGGCTCGCCGAACTGATCACCGGCGGGCACGAGTTGGGGCACGGCTCGCTGCCCAAGCGGGCCGAGGAGTTGGCCGCCGGCGGCGTGTTCCCCGCCCAGCTCGCCCGCGCGCTCAGCACCGAACTCGCCGAGGCCGACAGTCGAATACGCCCCGGCGCGGGCCCCGGTGGGGAGACCCAGCGGGCCGCCGCGCGCCGCATCGGCGACGACATCACCGCGTTCCGGGACCGCCACGGCCTCGACCGGGTGGTCGTCGTCGACGTGTCGAGCACCGAGCCGCCCGCCCCCGACACCCCGGCGCTCGCCGACCTCGACGCGCTCGAACGCGCCCTGGACGCCGGCGAGTCACCGCTGCCGGCCAGCTCCCTGTACGCCTACGCCGCCTACCGGGCCGGCTGCCCCGTCGTCGCCTTCACCCCGAGCCCGGGCCCGCGCCCGCCGGCGCTCGTCCAACTCGCCGCCCGCGAGGGCCTGCCGTGGGCCGGCTCGGACGGCAAGACCGGCGAGACCCTGCTCAAGTCCGCGCTGGCCCCGATGTTCGCCAGCCGCGCGCTGACCGTCCGCTCCTGGACCTCGGTCAACCTCCTCGGCGGCGGCGACGGCCGCACCCTCGCCGACCCGGCGGCGGCCGAGAGCAAGCTGCGCACCAAGGGACAGGGCCTGGAGGCCATCCTCGGCCGACCGGTCGACGGGCCCATGCACATCGACTACGTCGCCGACCTCGGCGACTGGAAGACCGCCTGGGACCACGTCTCCTTCGAGGGCTTCCTCGGTACCCGCATGACGCTCCAGTTCACCTGGAGCGGCTGCGACTCGGCGCTGGCCGCGCCGCTGGTGCTCGACCTGGCACGGCTCACGGCACGCGCCGCCGAGGTGGGCGAGACCGGGCCGCTCGCCGCGCTCGGCTTCTTCTTCAAGGACCCGGCGGGCGACGGCGTCGCACACGACCTCGGCACCCAGTGGCGCGCCCTCACCGAGTGGTGCGCGGCGCTCGGGGAGCGGGCGTGAGGGCTCGCGACGCGGCCGAACTCGTCCGGCTGCCGGCCGCCTTGACCGCGCCGGGCGACAGCCTGGCCGGCGCGGCGGCGGCCGGCTGGCCCTACGGCCGCCGCAGCTGGGCGGCGCCGGCCGCGTCGGTCTGCCTGTACCTCGCCGGCATGGCGCTCAACGACTTCGCCGACTGCGACCTGGACGCGCGGGAGCGGCCTGAACGGCCGATCCCTTCGGGACGCGTCGACGCCTTCGAGGCGCTCGGCCTCGCCACGGTGCTGACCGGCGCCGGCCTCGGCCTGGCCGCCGTGGCCGGCGGCCGCCGCGCCCTGCGGGTCGCGGTGCCGCTGGCCGGAACCGTGTGGGCCTACGACCTGTGGGCCCAACGCACCGCCGCCGGGCCGGCGTTCATGGCCGCCGCCCGCGGCCTCGACGTCCTGCTCGGCGCCGGCGGCCACGCCTCGGCGGCGGCCGTCCCCGCGCTCGCCATGGCCACCCACACCGCCGGCGTGACCGTCCTCAGCCGCGGCGAGGTCCACGGCGCACCGCGCGGCGCGGCCCTCGCCGCCCTCGCCGGC